>QIIJ01000298.1 GCA_003232595.1 Aurantimonadaceae bacterium
GCTTTTGACGCCCTGCACAATGATCTTGATGAACTTCGTCACTCATTGGGATCAACACCGCAAAGAGAAGAAATCGGAAACGGATTTACCGAAGTAAACATGCGGCTCGACAAGATTTCCGATGATATGCCGGAATATTCATCTCAAACACTTGCGGAAATCAGGAACAGCCTGGGCACAGTCGTCAATAATACATCGCCCCAGAGATCAGAAATGGTAGCTGAGCGGCTTGATTCACTTGGTCAGGCAGTCGGTACTCTTTCGCAATCGATGGAGCTTTCAAATCTTGATCAACGCCTTCAAACGCTAATTGAATCGGTAGAGCAATTATCAAGCAATCCAAATGTTACAAGCGCATCGCAGCCTGACCTCACATTGATCGAAAACCGGCTGGATGAAATCACAAGAGCAATTGTGGCGGTGTCGGTCAACGAACGCACTGCACTGAGTGCTGATTCAGATGCCATAGACAGGCTTGAACAGCAACTTGCAAATCTGGCTCGCGGCGTGGAATTGCTTGCGCAAAGAGATGGCGAACAACATCTCGCAGACCTGGCTGCGCGTATTGACAACAATAATATTCAAAATAACCCAACCCAACAACAAGCTGCTGCAACCGATTCATCTCTGCTTGAAGGTCGCCTGCAGGAATTGGCCAACAGAATTGATTCTGCATTGAAACCAGGTACAAGCGATGATCAGCTAAAAAGCCTGGAAGTGCAGATCGCAGGCATTGCCAAAAAACTTTCCGACGATGATGCGGACGCAAGCACCGATTTCTCGGAACTGGAAAGCCGGCTTGGTCAAATTGAGCAAACGCTTTCTGAAAATCGCGATCAGACACTTGAGGCAATTTCCCAGGCAGCGCGCTCGGCTATTGACAAAATGGAAAATGATGGCCTTTCCGGTGAGCTGATAGCTGCCCTTTCGCAGGACCTCAAAGCGCTCAGAAACGCTGCAAACCAAACGGAAAACAGCTCTGCTGAAACACTGCAAATAGTTCAAAATACACTTTCAGGTGTTGCCAACCGTCTCGAAGCGATTGAATCGCGCCTCAAACCGGAAATTTTGGCAAACAGCAATTCCGGGACACTCGCAAAGGCGGCATTTGTTGGCACCAAACCACAATCGTCAGTATTGGAAGCCGGTCTACTTGCGCCAAAAACCGCAATAGCCTCTGAATTGCTCAGGGACGCTCCCTCCATTGATCCATCGGCTGATCTGCCGCCCCTGCCCTTGAACCCTGCAAGCAGCATTAATCCGTCACAAAGTGAGCCGGATGAATTCAGAATAGCTTCGCCTGCAAAGCGTGCAGCCAGGAAAACAGACCAACCGGTTTCAAAATCTGATCCGTATCTTGATAAAACTGATTTTGTGGCAGTTGCCAGACGTGCAGCGCAATTGGCTGCTGCCGATGTTCAGGCTGTTAAACTGGATGAAGCGCGAAACGCGGGGAATACAAAAAAACCATCAATGACTGCCGGTATCCCAAGGAGACCGATAATCATTGCTGCGGCTGCAATCCTGATGGCCGTTTTCGCATTTACCGGCTCAAGAATGTATTTTTCCAACAGTGACAACAAAAGCGCAGCCGTGGTTGAAATACCATCTGAATCCGATACCGAAAAGAATATTGCTGAAGTGGCCGGCCCTGAAGAATTATCACCTGAAGCTCAAATTCCCGAGGTGCGAAAAGCTGTACCAAGCATGACACCCGATGAAAATATCAAAGCAGCAGGGGAAATTGTGCCTGAGGTTTCGCCCCCGCAAGGATTTGATGCGGACGCAGAACCTATTCCGTCGAACAGCTTTATTGCCAATACCAATCCCGGCCAGGAAAACACCGGTATTTCCAGCCCTGGAAGCAGCAGCCAATCTGGCGAAACAATGGCCGTTGTTCCGGCAGAACAGGGAACAAATAACAAGATCACCGCTGAAGGCAACAACACCGCAAGAACAGATATACCCGGACCGGCATCATTGCGCGATGCTGCAGCCAAAGGCGATGTCAGAGCGGAATATGAAATTGGCTTGCGATATACAAATGGCGATGGTGTCAATCGCGATTTGAAGGAAGCTGCCAAATGGTATGAGCGGGCCGCAGCTCAGGAATTTGCTCCAGCCCAATACCGCCTTGGCAGCCTCTACGAAAAAGGACTTGGTGTTGAACGGGATTTACCAACCGCATCCAGCTGGTATCAACGTGCTGCAGATCAAGGCAACGCCCGAGCCATGCATAACCTTGCTGTAATCAGCGCAATGGGTGCGAGTGGTCAGCCAAATATGGAATTGGCTCTGAACTGGTTCCAGCGTGCTGCAAATCTTGGTGTGAAGGACAGCCAGTTTAATCTCGGCATATTGTTTGGCCAGGGCATGGGCGTTAGCCAAAACCTCGGAGATTCCTACAAGTGGTTTGCTATCGCTGCAAAAACCGGAGACACAGATGCCGCAAAAAAGCGTGACGAGGTGGCCAATGTCATGGATACCAAAGCGCTTGAAGCCGCGCGATTGATCGTACGTAACTGGAAACCACAAAAACTCATTGACAGCGCAAACAGGGTTGTCATTCCCGAACAATGGCGCAAGTCTTCGGCAAGCAGTGCAGCACTTGACGGTAAGTCTGCCATCTATCAGGTGCAGACTGCATTGAACAAGCTTGGCTTCAATGTAGGAACACCGGATGGTATTTCCGGTCCAAAAACCCGCCGTGCTATAATCGGATTTCAAAAAAAGGCCGGGCTTCCGGTGTCGGGGAAAATTGATGCGCAACTGGTCAAGGCGCTCAAGGGCCTGAGTATCTGATTGATGCCGAACGGCACGAGATTACCTCATTCTGACAACACATCCCCGCCGCTTCTGGTTCTGATTTTGGGCGCGCTTGGTCTATTGCCCATTGTTTTATTGACACTATTGCTGGTTTCTCTCGGCGATCAATCCAATTTTTGGGTGCCGCTGGTTGATGCGATTAAAACCTATTCAGCTATTGTCATCTCCTTCGTTGGCGGCATTCACTGGGCAACAATTCTGGGCGGGTTGAAAACCAGCACCGCTCACCGGGGGATCTCTATCTCAATGGTTGCTCCGTTTTTCGGGTGGCTTGCGATATTTCTAAACGAGCCTATGAGTTTTGCGCTTTTGATTGTTTGCTTGCTGGCCCAGGGCGCCTGGGAAAACCTTTCCGTTATCAACAATCACCTTCCGCCATGGCATTCCAAAGTCCGCCAGATTCTGACGATGTTTTCGGTTGTATCTTTGGCGGTAGCAATGTTTGCTACGGCATGAGCCGGTTTTTCGGCTGCTGATTCGATATCCGCTGACCATTTCATCGTAAATTACACTATTCAGGCAGTGCCCAATGGAGTCATCCAACAGTTCGGACGCAAAAGGTTCTGCCCGTCCTTTTGCGGTAACTTTTGCCTCGGTTTTCGCCATCGCCTGGCCGATGACAATCGCCTATATGACCACGCCGCTTCTGGGATTGGTCGATACGGCTGTTATCGGCCAATTGGGCAGTATTGCAGCCCTTGGCGGGCTGGCAATCGGGGCCATCCTGTTCGATGTTATTCTTGGCACTTTCAATTTTCTGCGCTCTTCCACCACAGGCCTTAATGCCCAGGCATTGGGAAGTGATGATAAAGAAGAACAACGCGCCGTCTTTATCCGCGCTTTTGTGTTGGCCGTTGGCTGCGGGGTTGGCCTGCTTGTGGCGGGTCCACTGGTGCTTGAATTCGGCCTTTGGTGGATGGAGACAACACCAGCGGTTGCCGATGCCACGCGCGACTATTTCCTTGTGCGCATTTATTCAACGCCCTTTGCCATGGCCAATTACGCCATACTTGGCTGGTTGTTGGGGCTTGGCCGCGCCGGACAGGGGCTTGCTATCCAAGTTGTATTGAATGGGATCAATATTGTCTTCTCAATATATCTTGGGCTGATGCTTGAACTTGGTATTGCCGGTGTCGCCTGGGCAACGGTGATTGGTGAAGGCGTTGCGCTGGTGCTTGGTATTTTTATTGTTGGTCGCCACATAGATTTGCGCAGTCTTCCGATAGTTTCTGCGCTCCGGAACCGCCACAAGATAATTGCATTGATGTCAGTCAACGGCGATATCATGATCCGCTCTTTTTGCCTTATTCTGGCTTTTGCCTGGTTCACGGCGGAAGGAGCCAGACTGGGCGAGACGACACTGGCGACTAATGCGATATTGATGCATTTCTTTTTTTTGGCCGGTTATTTCCTCGACGGTTTTGCCACGGCCGCCGAACAACTTGTAGGCCGTGCCATCGGTGCCAATTATCGCCCGGCCTTTGACCGCTCTGTTCGTTATGCCACAATGAGCGGGTTTATTCTGGCCGGTTTTCTGACAACTGTGTTCCTTCTGTTTGGACCATTATTAATCGATATTCTGACGGTTAACGAGATTATTCGCCAGCAGGCCCGGATTTACCTTCCATGGGCTGCCATCACTGCATTGACCGGTGTTGTTGCTTTCCAGATGGACGGTGTTTTTATTGGTGCCACATGGTCTGCGGATATGCGCAACATGATGCTGTTTTCTCTTGGTGCCTATCTGCTGGTTATCTGGCTTGTGGTTCCGTCCTTTGACAATCATGGTCTATGGTTTGCATTACAGGTGTTTCTCGGCCTTCGCGGCGTTACGCTGTGGTGGAGAATGAAGGTGAATTTGCGCAGGCAATTCGGTTAAAACAGAAGTGGTTCGGTTTATCTGAACAGTTTCGCAAAAGTTTTTACCTGTACTTTTCTGAATTGTCAGAAACTCGAACTATCGGTCATACAATGCAAATTAATTCGATAAACGGGCAAGGCGGCATCATTTCTGGAATATCCAGCGAAGTGAGCAAACCAAACTCCCAAAGTTCAACTGATACATTAAATGGGTTTCAGGCAGTGGTTCAATCACTTGACGTGGCAAGCAGTAATCCGGCGGCAATAAAAACTGCCGTCTTGGATAACCTTCGGGCTGATGGTGCCGGGATCAACTCCAACCTGGACAAAACTGCGGTTTCCAAGGCCTTTGAAACCATGCTTGTTGCCCAGTTTCTTAGCCCTCTGTTTGCCGGGTCCGGTGCAAGCATGTTTGGTAGCGGTGTTCAGGGAGACATCACCAAATCGTTGTTAACTGATGCTATCGCTGAGGCTATCACAGAACGCGGTGGGATTGGCCTGGGTAAATTTATCTGATGTCCGAGCTTGTCAATACGGGGGACAATTTGGCAACTGTTATCGATAGACAGAACCTGGAAACCCTAAAACCAGACAACAAAAACATCTCGGGTGGGGAGTTGCTACGGGAAACCATTGCAAATTTGCGTGTGGTCCTCGACAATGAAAGGGCTCATCTGGGTTCAAACCGCAAGGATTTGCTCGAGTCATTTGCCCGCGAAAAACTTCAGATCTTTGCAAATCTCGACCGGGTTTCGCGCGACCAAAACATGACAGACAATCTCCAATTCAGCCAACAGGAGATTGCGCAGCTAAACAAGGCTTTAAAAGAAAACATAGCGGCTTTGAAATTCAGAATGGACGCAATCGGAGAAATCGCCACAACAATCAAGGACGCGGTCGTTGAAGCGGAAAGCGATGGAACATACAGAGCATGCAATATTGGCGACGGATTTGATCCATGGTAAAAACTCTGCTGCTTGGAATCTGGGTTAGCGCCATCCTGTCCGGCTCGGTATACTATTTCGCCCTAAACAATTTCGAAAAACCCGCAGGAAAATCAGAAGGCTATTTTGGCGGTCTCGACTATGTCAAACTCGAACCGATTACTGTTGCAATAATAGATGAACGGCAAATCAAGGGATACATTATTTTTGAGGCCGTCTACACCATCAAACAAAGTGAGAAAGACAAACTGTCCGTGCCGATCGATTATCTGTTCCGCGATTTGGTCATAGGTTCCATACATGGAAATCCGGATATTGATATATACAGAATGGAGAAATTTGACCTTGAGGCCTTTCAGGATCTGATACTGCAGAATATCAACAAAAAGCTCAGAAAAAAAACAATCTATGATGTTCTTGTCCAAAGAATCGACTTCATCAGCAAAGATGATATCCGGGATCTACAGTTGCGGCGAAGTTGACACTTGAAAATCAATTACAGCCGCCCGAAGCTCGGGGTCAGGGTTTCATATACTTGAACAAATGTATCAGCTTCAATGTAAGCTGATAGACACTAACGCGACTGCTGCATGAAATAATTCACCTCCCGGATGAACAATGACAAGATATCATCACCAATCCAGGTCAACAAAATCAATCCCCCGGTTATCAAAAATGGCGTGGAAACAAAATATATCGGCACTTGTGGCGTCAGTTTGTTTACCAGTCCGGCGATCAAGTTGAGTATGACCGCATAAATAATCACCGGTGCGCCGAGACGGACAACGGTATTGAAATACGCATCAAGATTGATGCTGATGGTTTCCACGAAACTTGAAATCGACAGCAATTCGCCGGGTGGATATATCAAAAAGGAATTTGCCAGAGCCAGGATAAAACTCAAATGCAGCCCGGTTGAGAAAAACAAGACCACTGCTGTGACATTAAACAATCCCGATAACACGGTTGAAGACTGATCGTCTCCCAGTGGTATGCCGGGAATTGGGCTGAGGCCAATAAACTGGGTTATCACCTCGCCCAAAAAGGATAGAGCTAAAAACATGAAGCGAATCGGGATAACCAGCACCAGTGCGATAAACAGCTCGTTCAGTGACAAAATTACAAGCTGTCCAACTCCGGGCAAGCTGTTGATGCCAAGTTTTCCCTGCACCAGCATAAATATGGAAAAGCTGATACCTATTGCAGCGAAAAGCCGAATACGAACAGCCACCTGGGCTGCAGAAAAGCCCGGTAAGATCATAAAACATGCTGATACCCGCATGAAAACCAGAAAGTATTCGATCAGAATAGGGCTTTGGATGATCATTCGGCAATTGATCCAAGTATCTGCACCTCCAATCCGCGCGCAATTTCCAGGTTGGACAGAACGGGCAGCGTCGGAAAAATCCTTTCAATGATCATGCGAATATAAGTTCGGCTTTCGGGAGACGTGGTTATGGCGAACATGTCACCGCGGTCAATAAATTCCTGGATTTTTTCCCGAGCCAGATTTCCAAATTCCTCCAGCTCGACCGGCGCCATTTGAAACTCCGATATTTCACCACGGGCATCCCGCTTGATGGCATCGGTGAAGGCCTTGTCCCATCGGCTTCCAAGCCGCAGAAGCTTCAGTTGACCGTCCTGTACAATTTCCCCGCATATTTGCTGCGACAGGCGTGAACGAACATGTTCGACTATCTGTTCGCTGCGTTTCGAAAAGGGTGCAAATTCAGCGATCGCTTCCAGCAGAAGATTTAAATTGCGGATGGAGACCCTCTCCGCCAGCAGCAGCTTGAATACCGCCTGCAATCCGGAGAAAGTGAGATGGGTCGGACATATTTCCTCAACTAAACGTGTATATTCCTTGTCCAGGCCATCAATCAGTATCCTCATGTCTTTGTATGAAAACAACTGCGACAGATTGTTTCTGATCACCTCACTCATGTGGGTCAATATCTGTGACATTGGGTCTATTGTTTGATAGCCTTGGTGCTTGAGTTCAGTGACATATATATCAGCAATCAGCCATGCTTTGGCTCCGAAGGCGGGCTCGGTGATTTGTTCATATGGCACCGGAGGCGGTTGATCGCTGTTGGCGATCACAATCACATTCGTCAATGACACGGTTTCCGATGCACAAGTGGTTCCAAAAATCTTTACCTGATACCCTCTCGGGTCAATGGAAAGATCGTCAGAAACCTTGATCTCAGGGATAACGAATCCATATTGCTTGGCGAATTTTTTTCGCATACGGCTTACGCGGTATTCCATTTCACCTTTCTCAAGAAGCAGTTTAGCTCCCAGTTGTTTGCCAAAAACCAGCTCAATCTCCGGCACTGTCAAAGTGTTCTTGATAGAATCCTGATGTTTCTCGCTCTGCTTTTCCTTTTCCTTCAATTCTTGATTTTGTTTTATCTCGGCTAATTCAAAACGTTTTTTGGGAATTATGTACGAGGTGGCACCCAACAAACTTGCCAGAAGGAAAAAGGGGAAAAAGGGGAGACCAGGCGTGAGTGCAAAAATGGCCAGCAGCCCAGACGATACCATCAGTGCCTTTGGATAGTTGGCCAATTGGTCCAGCACCGCCTGATCGGCCGAGCCCTTGTTGCCACCCTTTGAAACAAGCAAGCCAGCGGCCAGGGAAACTACCAGGGCAGGAATTTGGGACACCAGGCCATCACCAACCGACAGTTTGGTGAAAACATCGGCGGCTTCACCAAGTTCCATATCGTGACGCAATACACCAATGATAATACCGCCAAAAATATTGATTGCCGTAATTATCAGACCGGCAATCGCATCACCGCGAACGAATTTTGATGCGCCATCCATCGACCCAAAAAAGGAGCTTTCCTGCTCAAGTTCTTTCCGCCGGATCTGGGCTTCTTTTTCATCAAGCAGGCCCGCTGACAGATCCGCATCGATTGCCATCTGTTTGCCAGGAATAGCGTCAAGTGTGAACCGTGCGCCAACTTCTGCTATGCGGCCGGCACCTTTGGTTATCACCATGAAATTCACGGTTACCAGAATAATAAAAACGATCACGCCGATAACAAAGTCCCCGCCCATAACGAACTCTGCAAAACCTTTGATAATGCCGCCTGCCGCATATTCTCCCTGATTGCCGTTCGACAAAATCAACCTGGTTGTTGAGATGTTAAGCGATAACCTCAGCATGGTCGCAATCAGCAAAACGGTAGGAAATGAGGAAAAATCAAGCGGCTTTTGTATCCATAGTGCAACCATCAATATCAAAACAGAAAGAGCGATTGAAAAAGCAAGGCCAAGATCGATCAATATTGGTGGTATTGGTAAAAACAAAACGGCAAGAATGAACAGAATGCAAATCGCAAACATAACATCGCGATTACCGTTTCCATAATCCAGTGCCGTCAGTGGTGATGTCTGCTCTGCCATCAATTTCTCTCTACATAATTTAAGTGGACCGGTGCCGATGAGATTAGCGGTCGAACCTTGCACGAACTTGCGGGAGCATCAGAAAGGATCTGTTCGAAAGTCACTTCTCAGCCATATCCCCGGGTTTTCATTCCGACACAGGGATTTTCTGCTGCTGGTCACGGATTGATCAAAATCCGGTTGATATTCTTGAAAACGACAATGTGGACAGGATGTTGATTTGTGATGCCATGAATGGTGCTGCGATTGATGCCACGACAAGCACGGCCACGATTTTTGGAATGAATGTCAAGGTGAGTTCCTGGATTTGCGTCAAAGCCTGGAGCAGAGCAATAAGAGTTCCAATCAGCATCGCTGTAATGATGATCGGCGCCGAGACCTTCAGCAACGTCTGGAATGCAAACTGAATGAGTTCAAGCGCGTCTGCTTCATTCATAGAACTGACACCAAGGGAGTTACCTTCCTGCGGGTTGTTGATTGATCATCGCTCGATTACGACCCCGTCGCCGATGGTCAGGCTGCTTCCATCATTCAGCTTTGCGACAAGACCGTTGTCAGTAAGAGTAACGGAACTAACGATACCTCTTTGGTTACCATCAGCGGATGATACAGTAAGCCCGATTACATTGGCCGCCTGATTCAGAAGATTTACCTGGATGAGTTCAGTCAACTTCAAATTGGTCTGGAGTTGCTGCTCAACACTGGAAAATGTCGCCAGCTGTGCAATGAATTCGCCCGGGTCAGAAGGCGCAGTTGGATCCTGGTTTTTCAGTTGTGTGACCAAAAGCGACAGGAATGCGTCGTAGTCCGCAGTTTTCGCAGATGAACCGGCATTTGTTTCACTTGCAGTTCCTGAGGTCTGTCCCGCCAGTGAGATCGCATCTACATTTGCCATTATACAAATTCCTCTTTTATTGGCACTTGTGCCGCCTCAGCGTCAGGTCGCTCGTTCAAAATCATTTCTTCAAGTGGGAACAGCTCGCGGATCATTTTTAAGGCGGCAAAGGCCTTGCCGGATGAAACCTCCACATCCACCTCTTTTACACGTTGTATCAATTCCTGGTTTTCAAGATTGCCCAGAATGTCAGACACAATCCTTCTGAAAAGCTCAATCGAGTTTTCCAGGCTTGCCGGATCTATCAAAAGCAATTGCACTGCAAAATACAATTGTTTCAGCGGTGTTGTAGCGTCTTCTTTTTGCAGAACGTGATTTTCCAGCAGAAAGGTTGCATTATTCAGCAACTCAAATGACACTTTGCGATCTGTGCGCAACACAGCCCCATTAATAAACAGACGATCGTTTGCACGTAGAAACAGTCGAATATTACCCATCACTTCAACCCTGCATGTATTATTTCGGATATCTCTCTGACCGGCTTGAAGGCGATGGCGGGATTTGTTCGCATTTTATCCATATGCTTCATGATGAATATGCCGATGGATATCAGTGTTGCCTTGAACTCCTGATTACTGTGGTTTTCTTCTGATGCCAGGTCGTTGAGGAGGTAGTTCCACACCCTTGTGACATAGTTGATTGTCTCAATCCGCCCGTTCGCATTGTCAGGGTTGTCATCGCTCAACAGCATTTGTTCAATTGACGTGCCGATGACTTCCCTCTCGCCCGCACGCGCATCTTGTTGCCCGTCTTCAATTATCTCCAAATAAGCTTGGTTTTTCATGGTTTATGTACTTTCAATGACAATTATAAATAGTTCAGAATTGACAACGACTGAATTCTTGCGGTAACGGCGTAGGAGGCCTCGAGGCTCACAACAATCTGGTTAAGCCGGGTGGCGGCTTCATAGGAATCTACATCGGTTAAACTGGCAAGTTGTTGGTCCAGAATACTCTTCTGGTATTCCATTCTGTCATTGGCATTTTGAATACGTTTCTCAACAGTACCAATCTTTGCCTGCTCTGCCCCCAGTTCAATGACGTTTTCTGCCATTAACTGCAAAGCAGAGTTTGTAAGTTGATCGATGGTCGATGGCTTTAATTGCCCGTTGGCAAATTCGTTGATCAATACGGAAGCTGCGGTAATCTTGCGGAAGGCTTCTGCATTTGCAGTCGTTGGTGTTTCAACCAGTTCACGGGTTGAAATCTTCGACCGCATTCCGCGCTCCGAAGCACCGCTCCACATCGACTGCCAGTTTGTATCATTGAACAGGTCCATGAAAGGCCCGTCGATAAAAGCCTTGAGTGCAGCAGGCGTTATTGATTGCGCTGCCGGGTCTCCTGCCCAAAATCCAAATGCAGTGGTAAATGCATCCTGCACCGCAGTTATTGCAGGCGCTCCTGAAGCCGACTGATAATCGACCAGCGCCGCATTGTCGGTATTGATCCCGGAAAATACATATTCACCGTTAATCGTAGTGTTAACAGCCGAGGTCAATTCCTCCAACGCCGACTGACCGATCGTTTGCAACAAACTCTTGTCCAGCGATCCGTTGAGTTCCGCCGTAAGCTGCCCGATAAAATTATTAGCGCTCTCGATCATAGAACCCATAGCGACCTGCATGGTCGAAAGGCGGTTTTCTGCAAACGAGTTTGTGATCTCAATTTGACTGATATATTGAACCTGCCTTTCCAGGGTTACGACCGATGATGTAAAATACCCGTATTTTTTCCCGATATCGGCGTAACGGCCGGTAACTGCCTCCTTTTGCGCATCAATCAATTCACGTTGCAGATTGGCGGTATTCAATCTAAGATTGTTGCTCAGGGCATAGGTGGATATGCTGTCTAGTTTCATAATTACCCCGTAGCGTTTAAAAGCACAGTAAACATCTCATCAATCGCCGATATCAGCTTGGCAGAAGCCTGATAAGATCGTTCCACCTCCAGCAGTCGCGACATTTCAATGTCAAGATTAGGTCCCGTTTCGTTCAGCAGCGTCTCCTTGTAGCGGATCGCCAACTCACTACTATAGCTTTTTGCGCCATGGGCGCTCTGCCTGCCGCCATTCAACCAATCCAGCGATGAAGAAGCAAAATCCAGAAGGCTCTGGCTTGCCGGCAGCCCGGCCTGCGGGTCAAAGCCAGACAAGGAGGAGAAAGCCGCCGAAAGATTGAGAAGCCGGTCGCCAAATCCTGCACCACCTGCTGAATTGTAGACATAATCGGCATCCCCGTTAATCCCGCCATCCCTTACCAATTCAGGATCGCCACCCTGTTGAGGGTCAACCAGCGGATTAATCCGGATTGACATCGATATACCGGTTTCCAACATTGCGGACGTCGGAACTCCAGGTCCACCGCTCCAGGTGAACAAACCTGCGGAGGTCGGCTTGGTTCCGGCGGGTGATTGATCATTTTCGGCAAATAATTCAATCAGTGACCGGGAAATTTCATCCAACTGCTTTTGCTGCCGAACGAGAATATCGTCCCGCAGTTCCAGATTTCCGGCAATTCGCCCGGCGTCGATTGCCAAAGAGGCATTGCTGCCGTTTGCCGGAACGCCATCAATAAACAGCGTGCCACCGGTGGTTGCCGGACCATAGGAAGGCGTCGACTGAAATGACACCAGTCTTGGAACTTTTTCAAATAACAACAATCCGTTGCTTGCCATGACCATGATGTCATTGTTTCCCCGTGGAACGACCTTCAACCCGATATCGTCAGAGAGTTCCGCCAGAATTTCGTCACGAACATCAAGACTGTCGAAAACATCATCGCCCATTCTTGTACCGTTGACAATTTGGTTATTTACAGTTTCCAGTTGGCCCAGCAGCCGGTTGATTGATGATACACTATCGCTGATTTGTCTGTCGGCCGTAGCACGCATGGAAAGTGTATCTTGGTAGAACTGGTTTAAGGATGTTGCGGTTGTTCTGGCCTGCTCGACCAGTGAAGACAACACTGCGCTGTTTGACGGCGAAGCGGCAGCCAGCTCTGTTGCCTGCATCAGATCATTCAGCAAACCTGCCGGTGAGTATGAAAAGTTGTCGCCGCCCTGAAGGTCCACCAGGCGATCGAATCCGGCGGCAATAACATTGGCCCCGGCCGAATTGGCGGAAGCGAGAATTGATGCATCATAGACAGACCGATTGACATATCGCTGGGTATCAACGCGGATTGTTCCATAAATGCCGGTTGAAACAACGGCTTCCCTGCGCACATAATTTTCATTACCCACGCCGGAGATATTTCTGGACAGGATGGAAACCTGTTTTGCGTTGACAGCAATCGCATTGGTTGCCGTACGAAGGGCGTTAGTGAGCGTCACCTAGACCCTTTCTTGCTTACACGGAAGCATTTGGCCGAATTTCCGCGTTTGCTGGCAAGGCGTATTTTCTGCCGTGGTCTGGATGACCACAAATGAAGCACTACAAAGCCCAGAAAGCGAGGAAAACCGTCCTCCGATGACCCGGATCAGTCCATCAGCTCGCCTGCCCTCGGGCTTGTCCCGGGGGTTGCGAAATTTGAACGATGAACCACATCGCCCTGAGCTTCGCGCCTTGCTGAATGAACTGATCTGGGTCATCAAATGATTCCGTGTAAGCAAGAAAGGGTCTGGGTTTATCACCGACCTGAGTTCGAGCACTTTTATCGCTTCAGATTGACCAATACGTCCATTAGTTCCGATCCGGTCTGAAATACCTTTGAATTGGCCGTGTAGCTCCGTTGCGACTCGATCATGATCGTTAGTTCCGTGGCCATATCAACATTGGATTCCTCCAGGGCATTGGCGATAATGCTGCCAAATCCAGAGGCTTCCGCGGTCCCGACCAGCACATCACCAGAATCCACCGTTACCGAAAACGCGTTGCCCGGCAGTGCCTGAAGATTGTCCGGGCTTGGAACATTTGCCAAAGCTAATTGATAGATCGGCCTGGCATAGCCATTTTGGTATATGCCGTATACCGTACCATCGCCGTTGACCTCAACCCGGTCAATGCTGGCTGGAGAACTGCCATTGGCCTGGGCAGACAGCACCTGATAATCTGTTCCAAGCTGACTGATACCGCTGATATCCAGTGACATTGTAGCGCCGCCGGGGACCGGAATACTTAAACTCGTCGAACCACCACCAGCTACATACCCGGTTGCCGGATCAAAAATTATAGTCTCCAGAGCAGTCGGTCCACCGGAATAGGGAAAGGAACCATTGGTTGCGCCCAATGCATCGTAAGTCGCGACCTGCCAGGTATCAGCGGCTGTTTTGGCAAAATAAATATCGATGATCTTCTCGTTTCCCAAAGTATCGTAAGTCACTAAAGAAGTTTTTCCGGCATATTCGGAAGAAGCCACATTATCTGAAGGTAAAGAACCAGCCGCTGCCACCGGCGCATTGGATGGCAGGTTGGGCAACAACACCCCTTCAGTAGTTGCTGCAGCCTTCAATGTTTGTAATCCGGTATTGATTGGCACAAGCCCGCCAAACCCTCCCACCACCGGCACCGCAGATGCGGTTGTGAGATCATATCCCATCAAGCTATGGCCAGCAGAATTGACAAGATTGCCGATGTTATTTACCAGGAAAGAGCCAGCGCGCGTCAGGAAAGTATCACCCGCCCCGTCACGTACGATAAAAAGTCCGTCACCACTAATGGCAAGGTCTGAAGGCGAAGTTGTCGATTTGATAGCACCCTGATTGCTGATATCCAGACGTGTCGTGGTGCTGACGCTGCCTGATCGGTAAGAGCCGGCGTTGGTATCAAGAACCTGCGTATTGAATTCGACTTGCGAACGCTTGTATCCAATCGTGCCGGAATTTGCAATATTGTCAGCGACGGTTGCAAGCCTGCCTGCCTGTGCTGCCATTCCAGAAACGCTTGTTCTCATAATTCCAAACAGACTCATTCTGTATTCCCTCGCTTATTGGGGCTAGATTTCCCTTTGAGATGCAGTCAATTGGACAATGTTGCCACAGGTTTCTTGTGTGAACCTATCGCGCCGATGGCTGGAAATTATGCGATCAGGCGTTGGAGCGTTCTTTTTTCCACCGTCACAACCTGCGGATCCAGTCGGTAACCAAGATAACGTTTGGAATTTATCGGATCAAACCCGAGATATGACCGCAGCTTTTTCCTCAGCTTGCTGATGTGGCTCTCGATCACGTTTTCCTCGATATGCTCGTCGAACAGGCCGTACACTGCGCCAAATATCTGCGCCTTTGTAACACGCCGTCCATTTATGCTGGCAAGATATTCCAGAATTCGACGCTCACGCCTTGGCAACAACATCTGTTTTCCCATCAGTTCAGGATCGCGTCCATCAAAATAAATGACGATCGGCTCTTTTGCGCGTTGGCGGGTCTTTTGTACCATACGCTTCTTTATCGTCGCAATTCGAATAAGCAGCTCTTCAAAGTGAACCGGCTTGACAACAACATCGTCGACACCAAGATGATAGTAGCTGGTTAATTGTTCCAGGGAACGCCTTTCAAGCAAAGCAATAACGGGAATATCCAGTTTGTCGCGTATTACCTTGATCGAACGACCAGCATCGACACATTCGCCAACCAGAACCGCTTCCACAGAGGCCAGATCAAGAACGCTGCTGGTGTTTATCCAGTCAATCAAATCCAACGCAGTCAGCCGGACCAGAATCTCGCCGGCTTTTTGAAAACGATTTTTATACCCGTCAACAACCAACTGCCTGTCTTCGATAAATATGATCATATTGGCTCCGCGAATCAGGTAAATTTCTGTTATTGAATCAATAACCTATAAGTTGATTACCTGCAAATTCTTAAACTTTTAGTTGTAGGTCAATTCACCAATAAGTCCCGCTACGGTGTTCAATATCACTTGAAACCCGCGTGGTTAAGTCAGAAATTCTTTTCGAGTTTTGGGGCTGAAAACTCGATTTTCTCTCCAACTCTGTTGCCAATTGCTGTTTTTTCGCACCGTTGAAATTGTCTAAACCGGAATTATCCGTCTGCGTGCCGATAATTCTGGCTTCTCTAGGATCAATTTGCTCAAGCCGCGGATTGTGTTTTAGGATGATTTCATTGGTGGTCAATCCAGACGCTGTCAGTGTATTGGATATTGAGGTTAATTCGGTGCGAAGCAGAGATTCAGCACCTCGCGTCTTTGTTTCAATTACAATCTCCAGACGACCTCTGCTGCGACTTATCTTCACCTCAACAACACCAAGATTTTTTGGCACCAACTGTATTTCAATTGTCTGTACAGTGTTGGATAAACCCTGGGGCACAACAGTCAGACTGTTTGAGACAGCAGCAGGGGTGGGCGGCGAATAGATATTCTGGATGATGGCTTTGGTAATGTTCAAAGCAGCCGGTGCCAAAACGGGTTTTTGTTCCATTGTCCGAATAGCAGTGGCATTGTCCCGGTCTCTTTCGACCCGCAAATTTTGATATTGCTCTTTTGGCGCAGCTTCCTTTTGCATCTGATCGTCCACCAGGCGACCGGATGTGAGGACGGCCTTTGTTGACTCAAATGCCAAACCCGGCACAGGATTGACTGCAGGAGACCTGCTGCTGCCACGAGGTCGATCCGGCGCAGCAACTGCCTTGATTTGTGGTTCAATAGCTTTTTGTACCAACAGCGATCCGTCAGCCCCATCCTTTGCGGCCGGATTTTGCGATTGAACTGCACTCCACTTGTCCCTCGGACTATTGCCAGGGGTGGTACCCGTGTGTGCGCGTCTTTCCTGCAGCACTTCAGAACCGGTAGCAGCGCCAGAAACCGGCCGGGAAGAACCATATTTTACAGTTAACTGAATGGCCGTGGAGTATGATGGCTGGAAATTCCGGACTTGCCTGCCATTGTCTGCTTCTGTCCCGTTAATCCCGTCCTCCTGCTGCCCAACAGTGTCTCCGGATTTGGTTGAATCAATTTCCGGGTTAAGATTTTCGTTTTGGCGCGTTTCTGTATGGAATACCTTTGTCCATTTTTCCTGGAAATGCTCCGGTTCCTGCCTGGCGCGAATTAAGGAATGAAATTCGGAGATATCTGAATCATACCTGGTTTTTGAACCCGGTGTCGTGTCGGTCTGCCTGCTAATTGCATTGACAATGGTCTGAACAATGTTTCCGGTTAATTTCATTTTTGTTGCTCCGGCATAATTTTTTCAAGTTCGGCAAACAGTTCTTGTGCACGAATTGCGATCTTGTTGCTATTGAGGATGGAAGCCTCTTTTTCCGGTGTGAATGCCATTTTGGGCTCATCACCGGGGTAGGTTTGCTGGCGGCTGCGCAATATCGACTTCAATTCAGCAATATCAATTGGGTCGCTTCGCAGACGCCCGACAAGAGCATCAACTGCGTCAAAGAGTTTTTGATCATTCTTATCAAGTATAGACCGGTTGATTTTATTGAATTCCATAAATGATGCATCAAACATATCGGGCTGCACGATGCCGGATGCTGCAAAATAGAGGCTCATTCGTGCGTGAAGCTTGTCGTTTTGGCCCATAATATCCAGAGCGCGCCGACTGCTCCAATTGGCGGTTTTTATCCGCCCGGACACTGTCGCACTGCGCGCTGTGTAAATCAGCACCCTCAATTGTTCGTTTTTATTAAGCTCCTCAGAAAATGACTGCAAATATTTCAGCACTTCCTTTTCTCTTTCCCGGGGCATGCGCATCAGGCCAAAAGCAAAGTTCTTCAAAAAGTCCGCAAAATACAGTGATTTTCGAAAGTTACGAAGATAGCTGGATGCGTCACCGCGAAACTTCTCAAAGTTACTGTTGTTACCGACTATTCGAAAAGATCTCCTCAGCGCAGCTTCCTCAATCAATGTACCAGGAGCCAATCTCCGGGCTTCATTGAGATACATGCTCGCAAGTTTGAGATCGGTGGACGCGGTCACCATCGACTTTGCCAACGCAAACTGCGCTGCAGCCGATGGTTGAATCAACCGGTGATCGAGAGCCAGCATGAGTTGGCGGGCTTCTGCAAAGTTGCGTTCAGCATAGGCAATTGCGGCAATTAACGGTCGCTTCGCCAGATCATCAAGCGTGCTGACCTCGACCGCCTTTATACCAACGGCCGGATTTCCACCGATCAGAACATAAATCGCCGCTGCATTCAGGTTTTTTTGCGATGACCAGACGTCTGCTTTTTGACCCAGCATCAAGCCTGAATACTTGACTAACAGCTTGCGATAGATATTCAGCGATCCCGGTATTCCCGCGACAATCGCATCCTGCAAATGTTGCAGCTTCCGAATTAGTTGCCAGGGCTGTATCCTTTCTCCTGCTGGAGGTTTTTCCTCTGGCCGTGGTGGTATTCTTTCACCTTGCACATTTGGCGCGCCATTGTTGTGAGGAATGCCCCCAATCTCGTTTGATGAGGCAGGCGGCGTTTGAATGACAAGGAATACTGCCGCCAACGCTATTTGGGCGACAACAGTCAGCTTGCAGCGAGCGCTTTTCATTGGAGGCTGAGATACAGTTCGATTCTGCGGTTTACTGCGGCATAAGGTTCATCAGGCTTGACCAGTTTGCCCGCAGCATATCCTTCTATTTTCTCAACCCTCTCCTCCTGTAGCCCGCCATTTACAAGCATGTAATAAGCCATGTGAGCTCTGGCCGTAGAAAGCCGCCAGTTGTCGTAGTGTTTTGAGCGGTACTTTCTGCCGTCGGTATGACCGGCGATAGTAACCTGTCCTTCCTGTTTGGAAAGAATCTTGCCAATGCCAGACATAATCCTGACAAGCTCAGCTGTGGGGCGTGCGGAGCCGACGTTGAACATCCCGGTTTTGCTGTAATCTGACAAGGTTACCAATACACCTTTATCCTGTAGCTGGATTTCGACTTTTGGCGCTTCTACTCCAGATGAGTTCAATACACGCAGTGTGGCTTTTCGAATTCCATCAACAATTTCTTTGTTTTTGGCGTCTTCTTTTTCTTCGGCGGTTTCCGGTTTATCATCGGGCTTAATTCCCGCTTTGTATTTTTCTCCCTCTTTTATTACTTCATTGTCCTTGATGTTATCATCAGATTTTTGGATCTGCTGGTTCGCCATTGCGGTATTTTTGTCTGCCAGTTCGGGATTATTTGCTTTGTCCTCCCGGGCACTGAAGTTCAAATTCCAAGCTGACGGGTCGAACGGATCCTGGAATGCAATACCTCCAGATAAACCCATGCCGACGCTTCTTTGCGCATCGCGAGATACCACTTTATCTGTTCCGTTTTCCTGCGTATTAATGCCTGCTGCAATTTCCGCCAGAAGAGCATAGGGGTCAGTAAAAAGCGCCTTTTCTTCAAAAGTTTCGGCAACGCCCTCTTTCCTGACTATTGTGTTCGATGGTCCGGTAACTACAGTGCTGGTATTTTCCGGCTCGTCCTTTACATTGGTATTTGATCCATATTTGGGGCTGCGTACTCCCTTTGGGTTGGACGTGCGGTCCATAAGCTTAATTGGGTTGAAATAGCTGGCAACAGCTTTTTTGGTCTCTTCATTTGACGCATTGATCAGCCACATCACCAGGAAAAAGGCCATCATGGCAGTCATGAAGTCTGCAAAGGCAATTTTCCAAACACCGCCGTGGTGTTCATCATGATCATTCAAGCTGCGTCGAACAATAATAATTTCATTATGGGAGTGGTTATTTGCATCCACGAATTCCGGCTTCTCCAATTATGACGTCCACTTGCTGGCTTTTCACCCAAAGGAAGTTAATATTGACTCATTTGGTATTACACTTTCGATTGTTCCTGAAGGTCGACTTTAAGCCAATGTTTTATTGCCAGGGCCGCCCGTTCTTCGCTTTGTGAAATCATCTTTTCAAGCTGCTCCCTGATTTTCAGATCACGTAAATTGGCCTCATCCAGATTGAATTTCAGCGTGTCAGCAAGATCTGGTTCCGCAGAGCCAGAATGCTCAATCGCAGTCAAATCGCCCTGATCGCGGGTATTTACTCCATCGGTATTCTCATTGTTCAGGGGTAACGAAAGTGGTGGCATTGCGGGAGTATCAAGCGGTTGGCGTTGAAGAAACGCGATCAATGGTTTAATGCCGAGCAATGCCAAAACAAGTGCGCCAATTATCAATCCGGCAGCGTTTATAATTGAGCCGAAATGAGTGTTCAGGAAAACCATTATCCCGTCGGGTGCGGGCTCGCTGCCAGCAATCTCGTCCGGGAGAAATTCTACAAAACTGACCTTAATCTGATCGTTTCTCTCTTCAGATAAAGAAAGAGATGATCGAACAATGTCTTCGATCTCCCTTGTCTTTTCATCAATAGCATTTTGATCAGCACCGCTTCCCAGCAATTCCGTTATTCGGGCTTTGTTTACGACAAGGGCAACCGAAAGCCGTTTAATTTGATACCCATCGCTTATTTGAGATATTTTTTTCGTATTGATTTCGTAGTTGGTTGTTTCTTCTCGTCGATCTTTGTTTTCCTGCGATGTTTGCCCCGATCCTGCTGATTGCGCCTCATCCGGCAAGTTCTGCACCACAGTGGTCGGCTGGCTTGTAGCCTTGTTTTCAGAAGTACCGCTCTCGCGGATTGTTTGAATGGAACGTTCAACGCGTGAGTCTGGATCATAGACTGTTTCATCGATGCGGCGTTTGTCGCCGCTCAGCTTGGCCGTAACTGAAATCCTGAAATTAGAACTGCCCAAATGAGCGCCCAGAGCTGTAACAACCTTTCTCTCGGCCATTTGCTCAAAGTTTTGTTCCAATTCCACCAGCCGGGTAATCCCGCCACCATCTCCCTCTCCTCTGGCTGTCAACAAAGTACCGTCCGCACCGACAATGGTCACATTGCCCGTTTCCAGCCCTGGAACAGCTGCTGCCACCAAATGGCTAATTGCCTGTATCGTTTTGGAAGGAAGCCGCCCGAAAGATTTAATGACCAGAGAGGCGGTTGGAGGTCGATTTTTGTCTCTTCGAAAAACATTTTTCTCGGCTGTAACCAAATGCACCCTTGCGGATTTTACTCCAGAAATCATCTGAATGGTTCTGGCCAGTTCTCCCTGGATCGCCCGCTTGTTTGTCACATCCTGCATGAACGACGTGAGGCCGAGAGTATTTACCTTGTCAAAAAGCTCGTATCCACTTTTTGAACTGGATGGCAATCCAAATTCCGCAAGCGACATACGTGCTTTGGCAACCATACCCGGACCTACAGCAATCGATCCGTTGTCGCTTGAAACGACAAAGTTGATCCCCCCTTCCGAGAGGATGCGACTCATATTGTTGATATCTTGCTGGGAAAGGTTGGAATACAACGATACTGTGGCTGGTTTGTTCAAGTAGGCTGTAAGCGCGAAAACGCCTATTACGAGTAGAGACAACACCAACCCCAGCCCGATCTGTTTGCGACGGTCCAGTGCAACAAGATTGCTTAGCAGGTCTTCAAATTGTTGAGTGAGTTTCATTGAAATTTCGCCATCAGCCAGCCCATTTAATCAGGGCCAGAATTTGGACCCGAAAGCTTGCCTGAATATTGCGGCACAAAAAAAGCTGCCGTCAGGGGGTCGACGGCAGCTTCCAGGATTGTTCTGATTAAACGCTATCTGAACAATGCCAGGATATTCTGGCTGTTGCCATTGGCAATTGACAGAGCCTGAATTCCAAGTTGTTGCTGCACTTGAAGTGCCTGCAATTTGGTCGATTCCTCGTTCATGTCTGCGTCGACAAGCTGGCCAATACCACGCTCAATGGCATTCATCAGATTGCTTATAAAGTCTTTCTGCAAGTCAACCCGGGATTGAACAGCACCGAGGTTTGTAGCAGCCGTGGTCATTTCTGTGATTGCGGTGTCGACGCCGGAAATATATTCTTCCAATGTCGTCAGATCTGCTGCGGCATCGGTGAGCGCAGAAATATCAATCGTTGATACTTTGAAAGTTGAGCCACCCACCGTACGGTCCTGGTCAACGATACCGGACTGGTCGTCGGCGTCATAAAGTTCGGTAGCCGTAATATCGATAGATATCGTGCCGACAGATACTCCGCTAGATGTGCGGTTAAAGGATGAAACAATCGACTTGGTTGCATTATAACCGGCATCTCCAGAGTCCACTGACAACCAGTTTTCGCCAGAAAATGCGGCGGAATCGGCAATTGACTGTAACTGGTTCTGCAATTCAGTTATTTCCGACTGAACCTTGACACGATCAATACCGGGTTCACGGGCGGCGACAAGTTTCTTTTTGATCTCGTCGGTAACTTCGATTGCAGACACGATTGCCGTTGAAGCGACATCAATTGTTGCTGCCCCCAGTCCCAAAGCATCCTGAACTGTGGAAAGTGCCTTGTTGTCCGATCTCATTGTCGTTGCAATCGACCAATAAGCGGCATTGTCTTTTGCGGAGTTAACACGAAAACCGGTCGAAATGGCGTTCTGTGTAGCGTCCATTTTTTTGTTTGTTGCATTCAATGCCATAAGTGCTGTCATTGCGGAAGTATTTGTATTTATGCTGGCCATGATTAGTCCCTCTTAATCTCTGTTACTGATTACTCGAACATTCCGGATCGCCCGGTAAGACATCATGGCTTCATGCCGACAAACCTGTTCTTGTTTCAGGTTTGGTGCCTTGTGAATACCCCAAGTTAGGTTGAAATAGTAAATAAACTATCTACCTATGAGTGTATTTTAGAAATCAACAGAATTAAGCAACTGGCCGACGATTATGTTCCATCCATCGATCAAAACAAAAAACAGAACCTTGAAAGGCAGCGAAACCACCGTTGGAGGAAGCATTAACATGCCCATGGCCATAGTTACGGTTGCAACCACCAAATCTATTACAAGGAAAGGCAGCAAAATTAAAAAACCTATTTCAAATCCGCGCCTTAGCTCTGAAATCATAAAGGCTGGGATGACGATTCTCATGCCTGGTTCGCTCTCTTCCGTATCCCCCAGTTCATTTCGTTTGCTGAAATCTGAAAATAGCGCAATATCTTTGTCTCGAACGTGTCGCAGCATGAATTTTTTTAAAGGTGCAGAAATTTTTTCCAGGGCTTCTTCCTGTGAGATTTTATTTTCTATCAAAGGCTGAACCCCGTCATTCCATGATTTTTCGAAAACCGGCGCCATTACAAAATAGGTCATAAATATAGACAGCGATATGACAATCAAATTGGAAGGTGTAGACTGCAGGCCCAGACCGCTGCGTAGAAAGGAAAAGGCAATAACAAACCGTGTAAAGGAGGTTGTGGTTACGAGAAGGCCCGGTGCAATTGACAAAACTGTCAACAACACCATGCCCTGGATAATTCGTCCCGACAAAGTACCGCCACCATCTGGTATGATATCTGAAAGGTTCAGCCCCTGCGCTTGAACCACATCAGCAGTCGTCAGCGAGATTATAGCAAAAATCAAAAGCCTCATTCTACCACCAGTGTCGAGATCATCACATCATCGACCTTGCCATCGGTTGAAAGCCGGGCACGATCCAACAGGTCATCTTTCAGGTGCAGGAATCCGCTGGGGCCAGATATCTGGCTGAGCGTGATGTTTCTTAGAAAGGCTGCAATATCACTTGCAATTCTACCTTTCACTACCGGATCTTTCAGATCGGCATCACCGTCTGCAACCACGGCCATTTCAATGCGAAGCCACGTGTTCTGGCTACCACTCAATCCAACGATAATTGGGCCCAATGCAACAATGGTCTTTCCAGCAGGCACATTTTCTGCTTCCTCCTTAGTATCGCCTGCTTTGGTTTCAGTGCCGGTTTTTTCCTCAATTTTCAAATCGGCATTCCTTGGCGGCAACAGTTTTGCACCGACAAACCAACCAGCGCCAACAGCCAGAACAGATACCAGAGCCAAGGCTATGATAAATGTCATCATGGATTGTGAATCTGCCGGTTTGTCTTGTTTAACCACAGCTGCTGCCATGCGCTAATACTCCCGCCTGTAGGGCATTGGCGTCGGCGATTGCGATGGCAACCACTGTGATGTACGACGTGGTCTTGTATTGTTACCGCCATATGAAATTCTCGCCTCTGCCACCTTTTCGTAAGGAATTGTGTTGTTCGGCAGGATATCTTTTGAACGAACGATTCCTTCAACGGTCAATATCCGCAACTCGCGATTGACCCGAACTTCCTGTGATCCGGATATTTTGAGATTTCCGTTTGCAGATGCGGCAACAACGATCGCAGCAACTTGCAAGCGAATATTTTCAGATCGATTGACGGTGCCACTCTTTTCAGCACCCAGTTTGCCATTGAGCGATGCATCAATTGAGGCATCTGGATTAAAGCCTGAGGGAAGAGTAAAGGTGCCTGAACCACCAAGCGCACCCGATATAGACCCGTCCCTTTTTGACCTGTTATCAAACTTTGCACTGTCATTCATAGTGATGCTGACAGTCAATATATCACCAATTTCGTAAGCCCGAGTGTCGCGAAAATATATGCTGTCCCGTTTATTCCACAGCGCATTGTCGGTCATAACTGTTCTTTGTGGTGCCAAAGCTGCATTCGGTTTCCGCACCATTGCCAAACCTGGAACAGCAATTTGAGCACTGATCCTGGAAAGGGCTGGAGGCTTGCCTATATCCGTCAGGAGCAGATTGCATCCTGTGAGGACAAGCGCCATCAAAGACAGCGCCACAATTTTACCAATGCTATTTGAAATCGAGCGAAATAGCTGTTTGGCGGGAAGAATGTGAAGCATCGCCAGCTCGCTGCAGTTCAGCGTTTGCAAAAGGGTTTGGTCCAACGGGCAATGCTGGATTTGCCAAAAGACAGGTAGTCCGATGACATTTACATTTTTGAATTTGTGCGGGGCTTTATTTGGAATTAGTGTCATCTGTTTCAACAGCGCTGGTCAATACAGTTGCGATCTTTGCCGCATCTGCCGGTTTCATTTCAGTGAGAATTGAACTTGATATCTTGGGTTCAAGTTTGAAGATTATCGAAGCCGCGAGTACGGGCCCAAGCTCTGTCAGTTGCAGCGCTGCCGCATCGGCTCGCATTGACTGGAAAATGCTGACCAGTGATTCATTACCGGTTTTCAGAAATTGTTCTCTTCTCAATGTCCAGCTTCGAAGTTCCTCTATCCGAACAGCAAGCTTTTTGAGCTTTCCTTCAACTCTGATTTCTATGGAATTCAGATTCTTGCTTAATATTGAATTTCTCGTTTCGGTTGCGGCATCGGATATATTGATGCAATAGCTGAGCATTTTATTGTCTCGCATAATTGAGCCGGTGATCAGGTCACTATCAACTCCGTCCATTTGCAGCACATCAATTTTTTCTGGTACTTTCTCACCGTGCTCTTGTGCCTGAGACACAAATCCACCAGCCGCAGCCACAAATATCAACGCGTATGTCAAAGGTGCTTTTTTCACTTTTTTTCTCCCAATATATTACCTATTGAACGACCAAATCAGCCTGCAAAGCTCCAACCGACTTGATACCCTGCAGAATCGCGATGATCCCTGCTGGTTTTGCTCCCATTCTATTGAGTCCCTTGACCAATTGCTGAAGATCAGGTCCCTCAACGATGGCAACGGAGGATCCACCCTCCGCAATGCCGATAAAAGTACTTGGCTCAACGACCGTTTCTCCATTCGAAAACGGTGAAGGCTGGGATGTTTGCGGGACCTCGGTTACACTGATGGTTAAACCGCCATGTGTAATGGCCACTCTGGAAATTTTGACTTTTGATCCGATGATGACCGTCCCGGTACGTTCATCAACCACAATTCTTGCCGGCATGTCAGGCTCGATCATTAGCCTGCCGATGAGTGCAAAAAAACGCGTTGGAGAAACTGATTCAGGAACCCTGACAACAACGTTTTGGAGATCGCTTTCGGATGCCAGCTTCATGCGGAACCTGTTGACCGTAAATTGATTAATACGATCAGCAATGGCAACGGCGGTATCAAAATCGGGGTTTTTCAACTGCAATACCAGCTTTTTTTCCTTGTTCAGATTCCCGGGCGCTGGTGTCTCAACCATGCCACCATTGGGGATACGGGCCGCCGTCGGGTTGTTGCTGATTATATCGGCGGCATCTCCTCCGGCAGCGAAACCGCTGACAATCAATCTGCCCTGGGCGGATGCATATATCCTTGCATCTCCACCAAGTAATGGTGTAAAAATCAATGTCCCGCCGCGTAACGAAGTTGCGTCACCCATTGATGATATATTGACATCAATCTTAGTGCCCTTGTTGGCGAATGCCGGCAGTTTGGCGGTAACCAGCACTGCCGCAACATTCTTGGTACGCAAACTGTTTGTTGTTCTGCCGATGCCCAGTTTGTCGAGCATCGACTTTATTGAAGCTTCGGTGAACGGGGAGTTGCGCAGGGAATCGCCGGTAGCATTGAGTCCTATAACCAGGCCGTAGCCCAATAGCTGGTTCTCCCTCGCCCCCTGCAATTCCACGATATCCTTGATGCGAACTTCGCCTGCCGCTGAAATAATCATCATCGACAAACAGCAAAAACCCGCGACAACTCGATTGGTTATTGCCGACATCATCTGCTTGCGCCAGTCACAATGAAACCGCTACTCACGGCCGTACCGGAAACGATCACACCGGACTGGATATTGCGAGCCCGAACAAATTCCCCTTTTTTTGCAGAGTTAAGCGGCATTACTTCAGCGGTAATCGTGAGCAAACCTGTTGAATATTCCATGATTGCCGGTTTGTTGATTTTGATGACATCAGGTTCACTCACATAGTTGGTTGAAATCGGTTGATTGGGCATCAATGTTGTACGGGCAATTTTCCCGACAACCTCCAACCGGTTTGTTACAACGCTAACCCGTTTGAGGTATTGGACCGGAACCTGCCGACTTCTCAATAACTCCTCACGAATAACCTGCCCGGCATAAATGATGTTCCTTGGAACCGGTATTGTTGTCACTTCCGCAGCCGAAAGACGGCGCCCCTGATCAACGAATGCCAGAAGAAATGCGGCAACAAACCAACAAGCTGTCCGCAATACGGCTCCGTTTTTGCTCGATTTCCAAAAACCCATCAGCGAATTCCTTTAGTTACAACACTGGACATTTCATCTGAGGCCTGAATGACTTTAGAATTCATTTCATAAGCCCGCTGAGCCGCGATCATCTGGGTGATTTCCTTGATTGCATCCACATTGGAAGCCTCAAGGTATCCCTGGCTGATTTTTCCGAAACTGGGTGCGCCCGGAACACCTTGAACGGCGGCACCAGAAGCATCGGATACGGCAAAGAGATTATCGCCAAGCGGTTCAAGTCCGGCTTCATTAACAAAGTTACTGAGTGTAATCTGCCCAAGTTCGGTTGGCGTTTCCTCGCCATCAAGAAAAGCGAATACCTGACCTGATGATGTAATTGTAATCTTGCGGGCATTCTCCGGCACTGTAATTTGCGGCTCAACAAGATTCCCGTTTAAATTGACCAGTTGGCCATTTTGGTTAAGATTAAACGCACCAGCCCTGGTATACAACGTTTCGCCGTTTGGTCCGATAACCTGAAACCAGCCCTTGCCATTGATTGCCAGATCGAGTGAATTGCCCGTTTCGTTAAGGGCACCCTGAATATGGACGTCCCTTATTGCAGCCAGTTTTACACCGAGGCCAAGTTTACCACCTTCAGGTACAACGCCAACGCCCGCGTTTTGCGAAAGGCCCTGGCTCTTTACAGTTTCATAAAGAAGGTCGGTAAATTCTGCCCTGGCGCGCTTGAAACCAGTCGTATTGATATTGGCAATATTGTTGGCGATGACCTCGAGATTGGTTTGTTGCGCGCTCATGCCTGTTGCTGCGATTGACAGTGCCTTTATGCTCATAAATGTGGCCTTTCCCTAAATTTGCATCCTGCTGATTTCGAGGTAAGCGGATATGATTTTATCGCGCACCGAAACGGCCATCCTCAATGATTGCTCTGCCTGCATGATTGATGAGACAACTTCATATGTGTCAGCTTCGCCCTTTAGTCCGGCAATCGAAACAGCTTCCGCGTTTTCGATGGTCTGAACCATCTTGGTGCCAGCCTCTTTCAGGGTTGTTGCAAAGTCGGTTTGTGCCGCATCGCTGGCGGTTGGCACAACAGAATGTTGCGGAATTCCACTGTATTCAGAGTTGGCGAACGGTTTTAAATCATTGGCCAACGGAACAATATCAAAACCACCACTCATCTCAATTTCCAATCATGCCAATGGTCATGGATATCAACCTGCGAGCCTGCTTGACCGCTTGCATGTTTGCCTCATAGGAGCGAATGGTTTCGCGCATGTCAGCCATTTCCAGAAGTATGTCGACATTCGGCATTTTTACCATGCCGTCTTTGTCTGCTGCGACATTGCCAGGATCGTAATTCAATGAAAACGGCGCGGTATCGACACCAACCCTGTCTACTCTTACGCTGGAAACCCCGGCTTCCCTGTCCAGCGCAGCCACAAAAGAGATGGTTTTGCGTTGATAAGGCTCACTGCCCGGTGTTCTGCCGGTGCTGTTAGAGTTGGCCATGTTCTCCGATACGATGCGCATACGTTGAGATTGAGCTGCAAGCCCGGCACTGGATATTGTCAAGGAAGTTTGCAGGGCATCGGCCATTTGTTTCGTTCAATCGGTTGTTGGTTAAAGAGGCTCTAGGTTCCAAAAACAGAAACCACCATGCGATGAAACGATTTCATCACTGACGTGTTTAGCTGGAATGCGGTCGAAACCTCGCTTGATTTCAGTATTTCCTGGGGCAAGCTGACATTACCGCCAGAATAATAGACCTCCCAGGGAGTGCCATTTTCAATTGCCACACCTGCGGTATTGCCGGTACTGGTCGAGATGTGTTTTACATTGGTTGCGACCAGATTGGAAAAACGCTGACCGGTAGAATCCATGCTCTTCACGTCCAGGGTTTTAAAGCCCGGTGTGTTGGCATTTGCAATATTACCTGCAACCAGCAATTGCCTGACCGACAACCAATTGGCGTTCTCGGCTGCTAATTTGTTGATATAGATATCGGTCATTATCGGTAGCGTTCTTTCAAACAATACGAGATCATTTGAAGCTAACGGGATTATCTTGTGCGAAACTTACAATGGCGATCTATGCAAAACGACGTACTTGACTGATGGCCTCTGCCAGACGCCAGGTGTTCATCTTCGGGTCATCTGAAGTTTCCTCGAAGGAAATGTGGTGTAGCTCCACATTGGTATCGCCACTGCCGAGCTTAAGACGAAAGAAGGCGAATATCCCTGCGTGATTAAACTCCAGATCAAGATAGATTGTAGCTGGCCCTGACCAGGATATGGAACTGTCGCCAGTGCAGGAAAAATTCATGGTATTATTTAGAAAGTGATTATCCAGGGTTGCCATGACCTGATCGTAAACGCCCAATAATTGCCCCAAATGAAGGAAATTATCGTAACAGGTAGGTTCAATGAGTTTGAGATCTTCAGCCAATTTGCGACACGCATCGCGCAACAGTCTTTCCCGCTCGGAGATTGCCATATCAGCAATCATTTCCGGGTCGCAATCTCAGATTCTGACAATGCTCTGATTATCCTGGCAATTGGCAAATAGAAATCGATCGGAATTTCCATATCCACCTGCACCGCCTTGTACAGTGCACGCGCCAATGGCGGATCTTCAGTTATCGATATCTCGTTGTTTTCTGCAACCTCACGAATTTTCAGGGCAATTCGATCTTGTCCCTTTGCCAGGACAAAAGGCACCTTATCGATTTTGGGATCGTAACGCATCGCCACTGCAAAATGAGTTGGATTGGCAACAACCAGGGTTGCACCTGCAACATCGGAGATCATGCGACGGCGTGCCCTGTCCTGGGCAACGGATCGGGTTCGCAGCTTTATCATCGGATCCCCTTCCGTTTGTTTTCGCTCATCTTTCACCTCCTGGTGGGACATTTTCAGATTATTGAACCATTCTCTTCTCACCAGAATAAAATCTGCAGCACCCAGCAAAAACATCAGCATTGTCAGGCCTGTTAAAATCTGTAGAAACAAATCGTTAATCACCACCGGAATTTCGGCCGTATCGACCATGATCATGGAGATAACAAACTCAGTTTGTGACATGATTATAATTGTGGCGATAAAACCGGCGGCTGAAAATTTAAACACCGTTTTGCCAAATTCACGGAGCCCTTGTGGTCCCAGGAGGCGTTTTAAACCTTTCCCAATGGAAACCTTCTCAAGCTTTGGCTTAATTCTGTTCCCTACCAGTCTCGGGGTGTTCTGCGCCAACGCGGAAACAAACCCAAACAACATCAATGGCAGGATCACCGGTGCCAGATTGACAAGAATTCTCGCGCCCAGAAGATTGGAAAGATTTCCGGCGTCCACCGGGCTGTCCAGAGGCCAATTGTCCACGTTTGCGAAAATACCCTTCAACACACTGCTCAATTCTACGGTTATTGTTGGTACATAAAGATATCCAACAATGACCAGTGCGGCCAACGAAGAAGCGTTGGTGACTTCACGCGAAAAAGGTACGTTGCCTTTTTCCAGGGCATCGCCAATCTTTTTTTCGGTAGGCAGTTCAGTTTTGCTGTCCTTTTCAGTTTCTTCCTGCATGGATGTTCTTTCTAGTCAACTTCCGGCAAATTTATCTTGCCATCCTTGGCAAGCTTAAGGGCGCGAACAGCAATGGCTTTTTGTGCTTTTTCAGCCTCATCTTCCGGCGTTGCCATGCGCGTCAAGTCTGATTCCACCATCCTGCGGTTTCTGGGGCTCAGCACTTCCAGAACCGCTTCCCGATTGGATTCACCAGTAGTTGAAAGCGCCTTTACAATCTCGTCAGCCTGAACACCATCAAACAGAGCATTTCTGTCTTCCTTGCTGAGTAATTCAACCGTCGAAAACTTGAACAACGATTTTTTAATAGCCGTGGCAAGGTCAGGGCTGTTTCCTTGCAGAAATCCGATAATTTGATCAGAGGCTTCTGAAGAAAATTGATTGATCAGACTTGCTGCCTTGGCTACCTCGCGCACATTTCCATCATCGGGCTTGGTATCTTCCATGAGTTCAATCAGATCGGTTTCGAACATGTTTTGCAGAGTGGGCTCAATTCTGTTGCCGGTCAGGTAGGCTTGAAAAATTTCGTTTCGGAGGATCGGATCCAGATCGGCAAACACGCTTACGATCAGTTCATCGCCAAGGCGATCCAGCAGCAAGGCACCGATTTGAGGCGCTTCCGATTCGAGAAATATCCTGACCACCTCTGAATCAAGGTTCGGTTCATTGCTGCTCAGAGGTTCGGATTTGCTTTTGAGGCTTGGCTCAGCATCGTCTTCAAACAGCATGGACAGGTCTTCAGAACCCGCCATTATTCCATAAATCTGATAGTTGTCGCCAAACTCCTCAATCAAACTGTCGGCGTTGCTGCTGCTTAATCCCGACATGCGGCGGGCGGCCTCAACCACCATGTTTAATTCACCTTTGGAAAAAAATTCAGCCAGCCGGACCGCTGAGTCCTTTCCCATGATCAAAAACAGTGCTGCGGCCTTTTCAGTTCCGGTAAGTTCAGAAATTCCTTTCATTTTCGGTTCTCAAATTTCCGGATTGCCAATGCATACCGCAAGAGGGGAGGCATTTATGTGATTTCGGTGAGCGTTATTCCAAACCTTGGCACGCCCTCTTCTATTACAACGATTTCACCACGGGCGATCAATTGGCCATTTGCAACAATATCAATTGCCTCTCCTATATTTGAGTCCAGGGAAATGAGCTCTCCCTGTTTAAGTTCGGCCAGTTGTGAAACCGGCATGTGGATGCCGCCGAGAATGGCCTGCACATGCACTTTGATGTTTGCAATAGTCTGCATTGCCATAATATCAGTTTTTAGCGGACCTCTTATTCGGGCACCTTTGCTCGCGGGTGATCGCGCATCCGGAACTGGTCTGTCGGCATTGTCCGTTGAGTTTACTGGCCGGGCCAAATTCACAGAATTATCGTTTTGTTCCGTAACATCAAGCTCGGCACCGTCAACCGAAGCATTCTTGTTGTTTTCTGCGTTCGGTTCGGCGCTGTCACTTCCAGGCGCAATTTCTTCTTTTGTTGTTGAAGGTTTCAGTTTGGGTATTTCTGTCTGGTCATCCAGCCCAAGGTGATCGCTCAGGGTCGGTGTAGCCGTTTCAGCCATTGGATACCCTCCGCGCGGTTGACCCCAAGTTGTCGATATCGCCAGGGTCTGCCTGCCTGAATATAGTGGATAACTTGGCTATTTTGTCGTCTTCATTCCGGTTTTTGACGGATAGGGTTCTTTTCTCCACCAGAAGCTGGTTGAGAAGGGTCACACTGTTTTTGACTGAAGAGTTGCGGTTTGCAGTTTCCTCGAGCCTTGACGGAATTCCCTGTTGAATTTTTGTGTGCGGCTTTATTTGTCTGCTGCCGCCAAGTGCCGGATTTCTGGAAGAGGGACTGCTTTCCAGAAATGTAGACTTGTTACCGGAGTGAGCCAATTGCTTGCTGTCAGACAAAATTGCATCAAGGTTCCGCAATTGCCGGTTGAGAGAATTGATCAGCACATTTTGGTAATCAAAAGCCTTGCTTTGATAAGAAATTATTTTTTGGCTGTCTGATTTAATGCTGTTGAGCCTGCCACCGTAGCTTTTAAGGGTCTTGAGATTGTGACTCATTACCTTCAATGCCAGCAGAATTCTATTGTCTATAGTCTTCAGCAATCTAATAACAAAATAGGTAAATACTCCAACCACTATGGTGACCAGTCCAACGAGCACTACTGCTGCCAGCAAAAATGAAAGTTGACCCATTTCAAACTCCTTTAGATTTCGAGGCCCGGGCAATCCGAAGCTGTGTGCTGTTTTTCCCTAATTCAATATCTGACAGGAATGTGCAATTCTCGTCGCCATCAATTATCATGACATTTGTCAGGTCAAACCGTACGTCAAGCATGTCTCCAGGAGCAAAACCCGCCACATCAACAAGAGACATTTCCATCGAGACAATCTGGGCTCTGAGTGGAATTGACAATTCGTCAATTCTTCCCTGTAATTTCGCTTTCCATACCCGCTCCTCGCGTTGCTTTATGCTCGCCACATCACTTTCAGACGCCGCCAGATTGCCTGGCTCCAGCACTTCTAGGGGCGTTAGAATTTTGATTTGTTGTATCGCGCCGTCAATGGAAATCTCGAATGTGATTGATACAAGTTCTGTTTTATCCGATTCCGCCATCAAGTGTTTTGTATCTATGCCCGCAACTTCAAGTCCGGCACTATTGGCATGATTAAAGTTCAATGCATTGAGCAGGGCGGCCCCGGTTTGATGAACGAATCGTAAAAACAGCTTGCACTCGGCAGCGGACAAATCTGTTTGGCGTTGTTCCGATTGCTGCCAGCTGTAACCACCCAGCAAGACACCAAGAATGCTGCGAAAAACCGTGCTTTCGATGCTGATAAAACTCACCAGTTGTTCATTGTGGTCATTAATTCTGGCAAGGACAGGACCTTCTTCCTCATTTGCCGTATCCTCAATGCCGGGAAATAGGACGACCTCAATCAGTTCCAATTCGATTTCCTTGCCAACAAACCCGCCAATCTGCCGAATTAATTCCTCTTCCATATTTTTAAGGATATCATCAAGGCTGCCATAGCGTTCTATCGAGAGGCCTTTCTTCTCGCGCAATGTATCCAGCAGATTGGTGTTTATTGGGGAACCTTCAACCGCAATGTTCACGTCTACTGGTTTTTCGCTCTCACTCATTATTCGGCCGCAATCGCAGCTGGTGTATTCATTGTCTGCTCTTCGACGGCTTCAATTGTCGGGCGGTCCTTTGCCGATATTGTTTTACGACCGTGCTCTACGGCAATGTGGGGACTGGCACCGTTCATGAATGCGATGAGTGACTGCTTGATAATGACATATCTTCGGTTTTGCTTTTCCCGCACAGTCTTGATTTTTGTCGCAATGGGACCAGCCATGCCGTAGGACATGAAAATACCGGCAAACGTGCCGACCAGTGCCGCCCCGATCAGACCTCCCAGAATTTCCGGGGACTGATCCAGGGCACCCATCGCCTTGATAACCCCCAGAACCGCCGCGACAATGCCTAACGCCGGAAGGCCATCAGCCATCGCCTGCACGGCCTGATAAGGCTTTAGCCGGTCGCGCGAGATTGTGTGGATCTCTTCTTCCATCAATGCTTCAATCTCGTGCGGGCGGGCATTGCCGATCAGGATCAGGCGGACATAATCGGTAATAAAGCTAAGCATGCTCTCATCACTCAGGATTTTCGGGTAATTTTGAAAAATCACTGATTCTTCCGGCGCATCAATATGCCCCTCGATTTCAGCTGTGGTTTTCGCTCTGATTTCGTTCATCAGGTTAAACAACAGACCAATTATATCGAGGTAATCCTGCTCCTTTGGTCCTGAATCTTTAACCGCTTCCATGGTCGCTGTACCCGTATCCTTGATCGTTGGCATCGGGTTTGCAACGATGAAAATACCGACCGCGGAACCGCCGATAATCACATATTCCCACGGCTGCACCAGCACCATAACGTTGCCGCCCATGGCCATAAAGCCACCCAGCAGGCATCCAAAGGTAATTATGAAACCAATTATAACGGTCAAGATTAATTCCCCAAAATTGCGAACAGACTACAAACTATTGTTGCTTGCTTGCGTGAAACTGGAAATCATTTGCCAAGCTTCGCGCAAGCATTGCGGGTGCAGAGTGTCTGGAATATGGATGCTTTGACCACATTTAGACTTTTTGCCGCTGACCCGCTGGTGGCCCGCTCGAATATCTCACGAAAACCGGAAATTTCGAGAGAGGTTCAGTATTATTCGGAAAATATCGGGTCTATTAAAAGCATTGATGATCTGATGGCCAACCAGCGTATTTATTCGTTTGTCATGCGGGCATACGGTCTTGAAGACATGACCTATGCCAAAGCTTTTATCCGCACAATTCTGGAAGAAGGGATCGATGATACCAGTTCCCTGGCAAACAGGCTTTCAGACTCGCGCTATAGTGATATGGCAGAGGATTTCAACTTCAACCGATACGAATCGACCACAACAACATTTGAGCGCGTTAATACCGGTACTATTGATAGGTTCTACCAGCAGCAGGTTGAACTTGAAGCTGGTAGCCAAAACAACGGTGCCAGACTGGCGATATATTTTCAGCGTAAAAGCGAAGAAATTGAAGATGCATTTTCGATATTGGCGGATTCAGCATTGTTGAAATTTGTGCAAACCAGTTTTGGACTGCCGGTGCAAATGAGCTTCCAGTCGCTGGACAAACAAGCTGAAATGATCAATCAGCGATTGGATATAGAGGATCTGTCGGACCCCGAATTTATGGATGGCCTTTTGAACCGGTTTCTGGTTTCGTGGGATGTCGCCAACCCCGATACGGTCAATATTCCTCCGCTGATACTGGCTCCACGTGGTGTACAGGGGATTTCTCAGGATCTGCTGATGTCTCTGCAAAACCTGAAATCCACAAGATAGTCGATTCGATTACACAAGGTCATCACCATGGACGCTTCACTTTATGTCGCAACTGCCGGTCAGAGGGTCTTGAAAAAACAGCTGGCCATTGTTGCCAACAATATTGCAAACAGCAACACGGTTGGCTTTCGTGCGGAGAGCGTAGAATTTCGCAGCCTTGTGTCCAGTAAAGCAAGCCAGTCGACCAGTTTTCCTGCAATCGGTGGGCTTCAGCCCTCTCTTGATCAAGGGGCGGTTACGGAAACCGGCAATCCATTGGATATTGCCTTGTCGGGCAAAGGATGGTTTGGCATATCAACCCCTAATGGGGTCGCCTATACGAGAGATGGACGAATGCAGATAAGTCCCTTTGGTGAACTGCAATCTCTTGAAGGTTTTTCGGTGCTGGATGCAAGCGAGGCACCGATATTGCTCAACACAAGTGCCGGTCCGCCAGAAATTCAAAAAGACGGACGGATTGTCATGAACGGCAGAATTGTCGGTAATATTGGTGTTTTCGACATCGACAAGCAAAACCTCATGAGCAGGTACACAAACTCAGCGTTTCTTGCGACAACTCCAGGTGTTCCGATTCCAATTGGTGACCAAACTATTATCAGCCAGGGCTATCTTGAATCTTCCAATGTAAATCCGATGAAGGAACTGACCAGATTAATTGCCATCACAAGAAACTTTGAGAGTGTTTCAGCGGTAATTGATCGCGCCGATAAAACTATTTCGAAGTCTGTTAATGAACTGGCTGGCAATTGAGGTTTATTGCAGACTAACGCTTGTGGTTTCACATACTCATATGAGTGAACGCCGATCAAATGAGGATTGGCCTCTCAACGGGCATCTGCCAGTTTCATATCAGGGTGTCTGTCGTAAATTTTATGATAGTGGTAAAACGCGTTGCCGTGAGCCTGTGTTGGGCGACTTGTCAGTCCGCGGTTTGAGATTGATCATTAAATGGTGAAACTTCTCTCCCTGCACGGCCACATGATCACGAAGAGCAGCAGCAGCCTGATCGGGTTTGCTATCATTTAAAGCTTGAACGATTGCCCTATGCTCAGCCAATGATTGTTTCATTCGCCCGCGAAGATGGAGTTGAATGCGACGAAACGGTTTTAGTCGCCTGTGCACCCGCAAGGCTTCCTGCTCCAAAAACCCATTTCCCGACTGTTTGTAAATCAGATGATGGAACTGCTCGTTTTTACGGTAATACTCATCAACATCGTCTTTTTCTACGGCATCCTGGCATTTTGCATTGGCTTTGCGCAATAAATCGAGCGCCGCCTCAGAAATTCGCTTTGCCGCCAAACGCCCGCATACAGCCTCTATCTCGGCCATGTATTCAAACATCTCCAGCAATTCCACCGGGCCCGGCTGGCGGACAAAAATCCCGCGCCTGGGAAGCTGTTCGACAAGCCCAGATACCGTAAGCATCTGGAAGGCCTCACGAACGGGGGTTCGCGAAACACCAAACTGTTCCGCCAGTTTGACTTCATCCAATCGTAAACCATCTGCATATTCACCCGTCAGGATGAATTGTTCCAGTTCCCTTGCAATAATTTCAGCGCGTCGAATATCCATAACAAACCATAACTTACGGCAACCTTTGGTGCAAGATAGATAGTATTGTATACAAAAAGATTGACATAGCATGCAAACTGACGATGATAAGCGTTGTTCCCCCTAGTTGCTTGGGGATATGTCAAAACGGGAGGAAATCATGAAAAATAAACTATTGGCTATTGCTGCTGCTGGCGCGCTCTTTGCGGCAAGCACTGGCGCATTCGCCCAGGAAGTGCTTCGTTTGTCTCACCAGTGGTCAAACAAGGATATTCGCCACAAGGTAGCCCAGATTGTTGCAGATGAAGTCGCTGCTGCCGGCGTTGATCTGGAAATCAAGATCTTCGGTTCAAAGTCGCTATTCAAACCACGTGAGCAATACAAGCCGCTCAGCCGAGGATTGCTGGATATGACGGTCTTTCCGCTTTCTTATGCTGGCGGCCAGCAGCCAGCCTATAACTTAACTCTGATGCCGGGCCTGGTAAAAAACCACGAACATGCTGCGCGCCTTTCCAATTCTCCTTTTATGAAATCACTTGAGGAGATCATGGAAAAAGATGATGTGATGGTTTTGGTTCACGGTTATCTTGCCGGGGGGTTTGCAGGCAAAGACAAATGTATCACCAAACCGGATGATGTCGCCGGACTGCAAACGCGGGCAGCTGGAAAGGCCTTTGAACAAATGCTGGCTGGTGCCGGCGCATCCATCGCCTCAATGGCCTCATCTGAGATTTATAGCGCAATGCAGACCGGAGTGCTGAATGCCGCAAACACATCGTCATCGTCGTTTGTGTCATATCGCATCTATGAGCAGGTATCCTGCTATACACCTGCAGGAGATGTGGCGTTGTGGTTCATGTACCAGCCTCTATTAATGAACAAATCAAAATTTGATGGTCTCAAACCGGATCAGCAGGCAGCCTTGCTTGCAGCATCAAAAAAGGCCGAAGCCTTTTATCTTGAAGAAGCCAAAAAGCAGGATGCCAAATCCGCTGAAGTGTTTCGCAAGGCTGGTGTAGAGATTGCCGAAATGACCCCTGAAGATTTTGCCGCCTGGCGCGCATTGGCGCAAAATACATCTTATAAAACTTTCGTCGAAAGCGTTCCAAACGGTCAGGCACTGCTTGACATGGCTCTCGCTGTAGAGTGAACGCAGTCAGGGTGGCAGTTGCAAATATTGCAGTTGCCGCCCGGGATTTTACAGGCGATAGAAAGGGCGACCAGTGGCGGGGCACAGTTCTGCAATAACAGCGCGCACGGGCAAAAACCCGTTTCTTAAATTCGTTGCAGCAACATCAACTCTTGCCGGCTGGGCTTCCGCCGCAATGATTTTTTTAGCTGTAGTAATAACGTGTCAGATGATTTTCGTGCGCTTTGTTTTGAACCAGTCCACAATCTGGCAGACCGAAGCGGTGGTCTATCTGGCAGTTGCGGCAACATTAATTGGCCTGTCCTATGTGCAACGTGTGAGGGGACATGTAAATGTCGACCTGATCCCGCTGGCACTGGGTAGACGAACGCGATTTTTTCTTGCCATTCTTACCCTGACACTGTCCTCAACCATTGTTGCCGTTATGCTTTGGTATGGGTTTGAATATTGGTATCTGGCCTGGGACAAGGGATGGCGGTCAGATACAATTTGGGGTGTGAGGTTGTGGATTCCATATTTGGCGCTGCCTGTGGGATTTGCCTTGTTTCTCCTTCAACTGATTGCAGACCTTGTTGCTGTAATTCTGAAAATTGACAAGCCTTTTGGGTTGGAGGACACCTGATGGACCCTCTGTTGCTCAGCGGCGTTGTTGCATTTTTCACAATTCTTGTCCTTTTTTCCGGTGTGTCCGTAGCGCTCGGTCTGCTGATTGTGTCTGCAGGCTTCCTGATTATCTTTGATGGCATGCGGTCGCTGGAGCTAATACCGGAAATCCTGTTTGGCAAGCTGGA
>QIIJ01000096.1 GCA_003232595.1 Aurantimonadaceae bacterium
GCACCTTTGTTTACGGCAGGGCCCTTTGGTCTCACCCCGATTGAGCACATTACCTGGATTGAACAGGGCGGCGGTCAGGCACTTTGGGACAGGCTTTACCAACCCTTTGGCCTTAAACCTTATATGGCAGGAAATACCGGATTTCAGATGGGTGGCTGGTACAAAAAGGAACTGCAATCGCTCGATGATTTAAGAGGGTTGAAAATCCGCATGCCGGGACTTGGAGGTGATGTCATGCGGCGTCTTGGAGCCGCACCTGTCACACTTGCGCCGGGTGATATCTTTCCGGCACTTCAGTCAGGGTTGATCGATGCGACTGAGTTTTTAGGCCCATCGAGCGATTTTGCCATGGGTTTTTACAAGGTTGCGAAGAACTACTATTCACCGGGATTTCATGAACCCAACGGGTCCGGCGAAGCACTGATATCAATCAAAGCGCTGGAAGCATTGCCCGACGATCTGCGCCAGATCGTGGCGGCAGCCTGTTCTGCAGAAAATATTCTTTCGCTTGCACAATCCGAATGGGCAAATGCTGCGCGGTTGAAGATTCTGGTGGAAGAAAAAGGAGTGTTTATCCGCACCTATCCAGCCGACATCATTGAAAGTGCCAAAAATGCCACCAGTGACGCACTGAATGAACTGGCTGCGCGCGACGATCTGACTGCGGAGGTTGTCGCCAGTTTCCTTGCCGCCCGCGCCCATCTGGCAAACTGGTCGGGCATATCAGTCAAGGCATTCATGGCCGCCCGGGGATAATCCACAAGCTGCCCTGTCAAAAACCCTCGACCCGCGCTAAGTTCGATTTATGGGAAATGCCGTACGTGAATTGCTGGAATTTTATGTCGATGCAGGGGTAGACTGTGCGCTTTTGGATGCGCCTCAGGACCGTTTTGCTGAAAGTGCCGCTGAAAAGGCAAAACGTGGGAAAACCACAAGCGCCAAACCAAACCAGGAACCGGTGCAAGCCAACATAGACACCCCGCAACCGGTTTTGCAAGCCATCGCAAAAATACCGAATGAAGAGGTTATTGCGAATGCTCAAACCCTTGCCAAAGCAGCCGACAGCCTTGAAATCCTGCGGAAAAGCCTGGAAGGTTTTACCGGTTGCAACTTAAAGAACTATGCTAAAAATACCGTTTTTGCCGATGGCAATCCGCAGGCGAAAATCATGCTGATAGGGGAAGCGCCAGGCCGCGATGAGGATATTCAAGGCCTGCCATTTGTGGGACGTTCCGGGCAGTTGCTTGATCGCATGCTTAAGGCAATCGGGCTTGATCGAAAGAGCGTTTACATTACCAATGTTATTCCATGGCGCCCACCGGGAAACCGGACGCCTACACCTGTCGAAACAGAATTATGTCGACCCTTTATCGAGCGTCACATCGAATTGGTCGCACCGGATATACTGGTGCTGATAGGCGCATCCTCGGCAAAGACCTTGACTGGACGCAGCGAGGGCATCATGCGCATGCGTGGTCGATGGACGACATATAAATGTGGCAGCCGCGACATACCGGTCATGCCAATATTCCATCCGGCGTATTTGTTACGTCAACCGGCGCAAAAACGTCTTGCGTGGCAGGACCTTTTGACGATAAAGCGGAAAATGGAAGAAATTACAGAAGTTTCCTGATTGAGTCGAAACAGATCGAAATTTCTCCCCGTATATCTGATACCCGGCGGTGGAGCGCGCCATGGTCAAGCAATTATTACCAATAATCGCCTTGCTGGCCAGTTGTGCTTTTCTGCTTGCAGGTGGCGGTTTGCACGGCATTCTTCTACCCATTCGTGGGCAGCTTGAAGGGTTTTCTGCCTTTCAAATTGGCTGGATAGGAACCGGATGGGCGGTCGGATTTACCCTTGGCTGTATCCTGGTGCCGCGACTTGTGCGCCGGGTTGGCCATATTCGGACATTCTCCACCCTTGCAGCCCTGCTTTCAACGGTCATGTTGCTGAATGCCATGATGGTAAGCGCACCTGCCTGGGTCGTACTTCGTGCAATCGCCGGGCTTTGTTTTTCAGGCAGCTACATGATCATGGAAAGCTGGCTCAACGAACGTATGACCAACGAAAACCGCGGTGCAATATTTTCGATTTATATGCTTGTCAGCCAGGTTGCCATGATGGGTGGTCAATATCTGATCATTTTTGCCGACCCACAGCAGAACACCCTGTTCATGATGGGGGCAATACTCTATGCACTGGCGGTCGTGCCAACGGCCATGTCAAAAGCTCAATCGCCCGCTCCACTCACCCAGGTCAACCTTGATTTGATGGCGCTGTTCCGCAATTCCCCGGTTGCGGCGGTCGGATCAATCCTTTCCGGCATCATTTCCTCAACCTGGGGAAACTTTGGCCCGGTGTTCGGACAGCAGTCAGGCATGTCATCGGCTGGTATCGCGACATTAATGGCCACTGCCATGGTCGGAGCGGTAATTTTCCAATACCCCCTTGGCCGGTTGTCAGACAAGATCGACAGGCGATACGCCATGGCAATTGCCGGTACAATTGGAGCAGTATCAGGTTTTGCGCTATCGAGGTTTACGGGTGACGCCATCGGCAGTACCGGGTTCTTTGTCTGGATCGTGCTCTATGGCGGTGTCATTTATTCGATCTATTCACTTAATGTTGCCCATGCCAACGATATGGGAAATGCGGAGGAATTTGTCAAAATCGCCTCCGGCCTGCTCATTCTTTATGGCATAGGCACGATGATCGGCCCGCTCATGGCTGCTCAAATGATGGCAATATTCGGCAACAATGCGCTGTTTTTAACCACCACACTTGCTCATCTTGCCTATGCCAGTTACGCATTTTACCGCTCATTGCGTCGTGCCCAGGCCGAAGATCAGGTCAATTTTCAGTCAGTACCGATGGCACGAACCCAGACGCCGGAAACCTACAACCTTGACCCGCGTTCCGATGCAGAAAACTATGCTGACCGTAGTGAAGACTGAACTGTCCAAGGCCGCTGGTGTTCAATCCCCAAGTGCCTGATAGTGTGCAAACAACCCTGATGTGGATGCATCCTTCTTTCCAAGTGGCTCTTCACCCTTGACTACAGGCAATAACTGGCCTGCCAGTTCCTTGCCCAGTTCCACACCCCACTGATCAAAAGAATTAATATCCCAGATTATCCCCTGAATAAATATCTTGTGCTCATAGAGCGCGATCAGCCTGCCCAACATACCGGGAGTGAGTTTTGGAAACAGAAATGTGCTTGATGGGCGATTACCGGGAAAAACCTTATGCGGGGCAAGACGCACCGCATCTTCGCCCGACAACCCTTTTGCCAGTAATTCGGATTTTACCTGTTCAAGAGACTTGCCAATCATCAGTGCCTCGCTTTGGGCAAAACAGTTGGCGACAAGTTTCTCGTGGTGATCACCAGGTTTCCCGTGGGAACTGGCCGCAAGCAGGAAATCTGCCGGAATAATGTCCGTTCCCTGGTGGAGCAATTGGTAAAATGCATGTTGGCCATTGGTACCCGGTTCGCCCCAGACAACCGGCCCGGTTGCACAATTAGCAGGCGTCCCATCCCGGCATGTGTGTTTGCCGTTGGATTCCATGTCCAGTTGCTGCAAGTAGGCTGGAAAGCGGTGCAGGTGCTGCGCATAGGGCAGGATCACCTGGGTCGGGTAGTTGCAGATATTGCGGTGCCAAATGCCAATCAACGCCATTACAACCGGAATATTTTCTCCCAGGGGGGCCGATTGAAAATGCTGGTCAACGTCAAATGCTCCCTTGAGAAGCGCCTTAAAATTTTCCGGCCCGATACCGATCATCACCGAAAGTCCAATGGCCGACCATATCGAATAACGTCCGCCAACCCAGTCCCAGAAACCGAATGTCTGGTCATCGGTAACGCCGAATTCACGAGTCGCGGTAAGGTTTGTGGAAAGGGCTGCAAAATGCACCGTAACCGCGGCCTCGCCAAGCGCCTCAACCAGCCACGCCCGAGCCGAACGGGCATTGGTCATGGTTTCCTGAGTGGTAAAAGTTTTTGAGGCAACAATAAAAAGTGTCGTTGCAGGGTTGAGGTCACTTAAAGTGTCATGAAGATCTGCACCGTCTATATTGGATACAAAATGAAGTGTCGGCCCGTCGCAATAGGGATGCAAAGCCTCAGATACCATCACCGGGCCTAAATCAGAACCGCCAATGCCTATATTGACGACGTCGGTGAATGGTTCGTCCCGGCCTGAAATTTCACCGCGGCGAATAGCTTTAGAAAATTTCTGCATGCGTTCGAGCACGCCAATCACATCTCCCATCACATTGTGCCCATCAATCATAACAGGCCTGCCTGATTGATTGCGAAGCGCCATGTGCATGACAGCGCGGCCCTCGGTGAAATTGATATGCTCACCAGCAAACAATGCCCGGCGCATGTCTTCAACACCTGCAACCCTTGCCAATTCCAGCAGCAGATGCACTGTATTTTTGTCAATATGGTTCTTTGAATAGTCGAACAAGAGCCCTTCAAACTCCAGTGAAAAACGCACAAAGCGATCTGGATCACGTGCGAACAATTCTTGCATCGAATACCTGTGCAAGGCTTCGCGGTGGCTTGAAAGTTTTGCACATATTGCAGAAGCGGCAGAAATCATTTAGCGGTCCGATTTGTTGGGTTTTTTGATGTTTTTAACGATCATTATTTGGTTTTGGTTGGAATCGGCAGATAAAGCCCTTATCAGGTAGTCTTCTGCCATATTTTACGCCATGTTTCCAATGGTGGTTATTTCCAATAAAACTCAGGATCAGCAGACCCATGCGCACCGATACCGGAAAATCCATCCAGTTGAAGAATTACCAAAAACCTGCTTACACAATTGATAGTGTCGATCTTTCGGTGTCGCTTGATCCAAAAAAAACCAGCGTCGTATCAAAGGTTGTATACCGCCGGGCTGTCAACACGGCTGCGGGAACACCTCTTGTTCTCGACGGGGACGAATTGCAATTCCAGTCCGTTCGTTTGAACGGTGAAGAACCTGACGACAACTCTTACAGCGCGCGGGAAGACGGTTTTGAGCTGTTTGCACCACCGCAAAACGAAACGTTCGAACTGGAAATAATCACGATCTGCTCTCCGTCCACCAATACAAAACTGATGGGGCTTTTTCAGTCTAACGGTGTATTTTGCACCCAGTGCGAGGCAGACGGTTTTCGCCGCATCACCTATTTCCTCGATCGCCCTGATGTGCTTGCAACCTACACCACCCGGATCGAAGCTTCAAAGACTGACATACCGCTCCTTCTCGGCAACGGCAATCCGGTGCAATCGGGCAACATTACCGGTGGGCGTCACTTTGCGGTCTGGCACGATCCCCATCCTAAACCGAGTTACCTGTTTGCTCTGGTTGGGGGCGATCTGGGATTCATCAAAGGTATTTTTACGACTTTTTCCGGGCGTAAAGTAAAGCTGGCGATCTATGTGGAAAAAGGTAAGGAAAGCCGCGCGCAATATGCCATGGATGCGCTCAAGCGCTCAATGAAGTGGGATGAAGATGTATTTGGATGCGAATATGATCTGGATGTCTTCAACATCGTCGCCGTTTCTGATTTCAATATGGGAGCAATGGAAAACAAGGGGCTGAATGTCTTTAACGACAAATATGTTCTGGCCGATGATGAAACCGCCACCGATGCGGACTTTGCCAATATTGAAGCTATCATAGCGCACGAATATTTCCACAACTGGACCGGCAACCGTATTACCTGTCGCGACTGGTTTCAACTGTGCCTCAAGGAAGGACTAACTGTTTACCGGGATCAGGAATTCTCCTCAGACATGCGCTCACGCCCGGTGGTTCGAATTGCTGAAGTGCTTAAACTGCAAAGCCTTCAATTTCCCGAAGATGGCGGTCCACTGGCCCATCCTGTTCGCCCGGAAAAGTACAAGGAGATCAACAATCTTTACACCACCACAGTCTATGAAAAAGGTGCTGAACTTGTTCGCATGATAGCCACGATTGTCGGCCAGTCCGGTTTTCGCAAAGGCATGGATCTTTATTTTGAACGCCACGACGGGGATGCTGCGCGGGTTGAAGATTTTCTCGCCAGTTTTGAAGATGCCTGTGATGTTAACCTCGGCCAATTTGCCCTGTGGTATTCACAAGCCGGCACACCGCAATTGACCGTATCGACGGATTACGACAGGGCCGCAAAGACGTTTCAACTCGAAATTGAACAATCGCTGGCGCCAACACCTGGCCAATCGCGCAAAAAACTGATGCACATACCCGTGCGTTTCGGGCTGATTGGCAAATCAGGAAACGATATTTCCTATACCCGGGTTGCGGGCAGCCGGGTTGACGGAGATGTCATTCATCTCTCGAGACGTACAACAAAACTCACATTTTACGGGATTGGCGAACGACCCGTTGTGTCATTGCTGCGCAATTTCTCTGCGCCGGTTAATGTTGATATCAATCAAAGCAGGCCAGATCATATATTTCTTGCCCGCTACGATAGTGATTTGTTCAATCGCTGGCAGGAATTGCAGAATCTGGCAATGCAAGATCTGGTGGCGGCGGTAAAATCGCTTCAAAAAGCCAGGTCTTTTGATTTTGACAAGCAGATTATTGATATTTTCGATGCCCTTTCGCGCGACGAGACCCTGGAACCGGCCTTTCGGGCACAGGCGCTAACACCGCCATCGGAACAGGAAATCGCCCGGGTTATTGGTAAAAATATCGACCCGAATGCGATATATTCGGTTCGCAAGAGCTATTTCCGGTCCCTTGCCGATGCTGTCGGCGACAACCTCCTGCCTTTGATTGAAAGTGCCAGGGTAACCGGTCCTTATGTGCCGGATGCGGAATCCAGCGGAAAGCGGGCGCTTTTTAACCTGTTTCTTGGGTTTGCAGTCACTCGTGGTGATAAAGAGGCTTTGCGCCTTGTGAATGATCAATTAAACAATGCAACAAACATGACAGACAGATCATCCGCTTTAGCAATAATTTGCCACAATTCAGCAGAACCAGACCTGACTGAACGAGCACTTTCGGCGTTTTTCGATAAATATGAACACGATCCATTGGTGATCGATAAATGGCTGATGATACAGGCGACTATTCCCGGCCATGAAACATTGGAACGGGTTCGCCGATTGACCCGACATTCAGCATTTTCACTCACCAACCCCAATCGCGTACGCTCGCTGATCGGCTCCTTTATATCCGGCAATCAGACCGGGTTTAATCGTGCAGATGGTGCAGGGTATGAGTTTTTTGCGGAAATTCTGTTACAGCTTGATGGTATCAATCCACAGGTTGCGGCAAGGCTGATGACAGGCATGCGGTCATGGAACAGGCTGGAAAAAATACGCCGACAAAAAGCGCACAGCATATTGGAAATGATTGCCGCAGAAAAACTGTCGAACGATGTCCGCGATATAGTGGACCGCATTCTCGATCAGGCATAGAGAAAAATACCGGCTGAAACCGGTTGAAGGTAATTTATTTCAACTTGACTCTGGACAATCGGCCATCGGTCGATTCAAATGCCGGTGATTCGTTTGCGGAAATTTGTCCGCAATAGTTGCCAGTATTCACGTGTATTCAAGGACAGGGGTATCCTATGAGGCAGGCGGGCGCAACAGGCGTGCGCGGCAAGTTTGGTGATTCCATAAATGGCAAGTTCCAAATCAGGAGCAATATTGCCGGACAAGCCAGATTTCTTGCCCGACCAGCATATGACCAGCTTGTGCGGGCAGAGCCGTTGTTGCGTAAACTTATTCCAATTCTGGTAATTATCCTGCTTGTGGTTGTCGCTCTTTCCCGCGCAATGTCGTTGCTGATGCAAGCAGAAAACATCGACCGTAACGAACGGCAGCAACTCAGTTACATCGCCATCATCCTTGAAAGCGACCTCAACAAACTCCCCGTTGATAGTTCAGACCAGCCTGACCACAAATCGCTACAGGCATCGCTTGAAAAAGCCCTGCCACAAGGAACTTTGCAACCGGGTCGCCAGGTGCTGCTTTCTAACAAATCCGGAGAAATCATTGCTGCTGTTCCATTAATTTCCAGCAAAATTGGCCGGTATCTGGAAGATGTTTTGGGTGGCGATTATTTGCTGACCACATTTGGCAAGCGCGCAGAAATACGCCCTGTCACAATGAACGGGGACCGGCCAGCATTGGCGACACACTATTTTCTCAATCTGCCGTTGGGAGGCATTACGGTATTACGCGGGGAAGCGGAGCTTTATGCCGGATGGCGCCGCACCGTATCGCTCAATGTCAGCCTGTTTGTGGGCACCAGCGTCATTCTCCTGGTCATAATATATGCATATTTTTCCCAGGCCGGGCGGGCAAAACAGGCCGACAAGGTCTATTTCGAAACCCTTGCCCGTTTTGATGCGGCTCTGGCACGAGGACGCTCCGGCCTGTGGGACTGGGATTTATCCCGAGGGCAGATTTTTTGGTCTTCCTCGATGTATGAGTTACTGGGAATGCCGCCGCGACAGGAGCTTATCGGTTTCGATGAGTTGCAACATCTGATTCACCCCGACGATGCTGACCTCTATCTGGTTGCCAACCAGGCGTTATCACAAGATGGCGGCGTTATTGATCAGGTTTTTCGCATGCGTCATACAGAAGGTCACTGGGTGTGGCTGCGAGCCCGCGCAGAGCTTGTTTATTATCATGGTACTGAGCCTCGCCTAATCGGAATTGCAGTAGACATCACTGAACAACAGGCAATCAAAAAACAAAGCCAGATTACCAATGTTCGGCTGCGCGATGCCATTGAAAATATTTCGGAAGCATTTGTCTTGTGGGATCCATCCAAGAAAATTGTGATGTGCAATTCCAAATATCAACAATTGTACGATCTGCCCGAAAGCGAAGTCACAACAGGCAGACGATACGAAGATATCATGAATGTAGCACGGCAACCGGTGATTCGCACACAGGTGTCTACCGGTGTTTCCTCCGAAATCGGTGCCCGCACCCTTGAGGCGCAGCTTGAGGATGGTCGCTGGCTGCAAATCAGCGAACGCCGCACCAAGGATGGCGGTTTTGTGTCTGTCGGCACAGACATTACCCAGATCAAACGCCATGAAGAAAAACTCATCGATTCTGAACGGCGACTAATGGCAACGATTGCCGACCTGCGCCAGTCTCAACAAAAGCTCGAAGTCCAGGCGCAGCAACTGGTTGAACTGGCTGACAAGGTATCAGGTGAAAAAAACAAAGCCGAACTGGCTAATCAAACCAAGTCAGAGTTTTTGGCCAACATTTCACATGAACTGCGCACGCCCCTAAACGCCATAATCGGTTTTTCTGAAATCATGCAATCGGGTATGTTCGGGCCGCTGGGTTCTGACAAATATGCAGAATATGCTGGCGATATTCATCACAGTGGTTCCTATTTGCTGGGTGTTATCAATGACATCCTCGATATGTCAAAAATCGAGGCCGGACGCATGCAACTTGATCTTGAATGTGTGCATCTTGATAAAACTCTGGAAGAAACCCTGAGGATTGTCGGGCACCAGGCAAAAGAAGCGGGGATATCTCTCTCGGAAAACATTTCCAATAAAATTGTGCTTGATGCTGACCGCAGAGCAATGAAACAGATCCTGCTCAACCTGCTTTCAAATGCAGTCAAGTTCACCGAAAGCGGCGGACGGATCACTGTTCGCGCACGAGCGGTATCAGATGCAGTGACAATCACTATTGAGGACACAGGCGTTGGAATTTCAAAAGATGATTTAAGAAAACTCGGCCGGCCATTTGAACAGGTGCAAAACCAGTTCACAAAATGCCACAAAGGATCCGGGCTTGGCCTTGCCATTTCGCGCTCCCTGACTGAACTGCATGGCGGCAGGATGAAGATCAGGTCTACTGAAGGTAGCGGCACAATTGTCTCAATCAGGTTACCGGCGAAATGCAAGCCCGGTAAATTTGACGACAACGAAACAATTGTTGAACCCGGTAAAAACGGCGGCAAGGTAGCAGCCTGAACAGTCTTTACTTGTTTCTCGCGCCGATATCTGGCGCAGCATCAGAAATTACATGCTGTCAACACCCGCTAACATCAGTTGATCGTAGATTGAACGAACAGCCCTGCGGGTTTCCTGAAGTTCAAATTCAAGACTGTCTAAATCCGGTAAGCCGGAAACAATAACAAGGCGTTCAACCAGTCCGGCTGGAGCTTTTTCCGGATCAAAGGGACCATCCAGGCAGAGACGGAGCAATTGTTCGATTGTTTGATAGAGTATTAACGCGTTGGTCAGTACAATTTTATAATCCGGCGATATTTGTGTTATTTGAACGGTAAATTGCAGCCGGTTAATTTTCTCGCCAGTTGTTTCAGGTAACTCTCCTTTGCGGTCAATACAGCCAGCCAGTTCTGCCCATTGAACAATAAAATCAATATCAAGCAACCCGCCAACACAGGTTTTGATTTCCCAGATCGAACCTGCCGGCTTTTCCTTTTCGAGCCGCCTGCGCATCTCGGCCACATCACCGGTCAATTTGGCCAGGTCCCTTGGAGATCTGGTGATCCGATCTATTTGCCTGGTCGCATTGACTACCAGCAATTCATCACCGGCGACTAGTCGAGCTCGGGTCAAGGCCATATGCTCCCACGTCCAGGCTTCCGATTTTTGATAACGAATATATGCATCAATATTGGTGGCCAAAGGACCAGCATTGCCGGATGGCCGAAGGCGGAAATCAAGCTCGTAGACTGTCCCTTCGGCCGTAGGCGCACTCATTGCGGCAATCAACCTTTGCGTCATCCGGGCAAAATACTGAGACGTTGCCAAGGGTTTATTACCATTTGAAAATTCTGCACCGGGTGCATGGTCATAAAGCAGGATGAGATCAAGATCAGAACCGGCGGTTAATTCACGGCTGCCAAGGCGGCCCATGCCTATTACCGCCAGCATGCCACCATCGACAACGCCATGAATTCTCTCAAACTCTTGGCGGACATGATCAAGAAGCCTGCCAATCAGCACTTCTGCAAGATCTGAGAACGCCCGCCCTGCTCTTTCCTGATCAATGGTCTTTCCCAGATAGCGGACACCGATCAGGAACTTTTGTTCCATAGAGAATATTCTTGCACGATCGAGCGCATCCTCATAGTCACGAGCACGGCCAATGCTGTCGTCCAGATAGGCTTGCAACTGTTTGGAGGTTGGCAAAGTATGGAAAAATTCAGGTTCAAGCAGGCTGTCAAATACGTGCGGTTTTCTGGTGATAATATTGGCCAGACGCGGTGCTATGCCAAGAACTTCAGCCAACAGTCGCAGCAATTCCGGGTTGGATTTCAACATGGCAAAAAGCTGCACACCTACGGGCAGGCCTTGCAGAAATCGATCGAATGCCAGCACGGCGTCATCGGCAGAACTTGTCTTGGCAAACGCCTGCAATAATATTGGCAAAAGCTCAGTCAGCCGTTCGCGGGCCTCTGCCGTCTGCATAACCCGATAACGGCTAAAGTGCCAACCGCGAATTATTCTACTGATGGCTGATGGCCGTTTATATCCGAGCCCTTTCAAAGTGATCAGGGTTCCCGGATCGTCCTCATCGCCGGTAAACACAAGATTGCCCAATGTATCCGAAAGCGATTCTTCATTCTCAAACAGATTGCCATAGTGGCTCTCCACCCGCTTCATGTGCATCTCAAGTACAAGAGCAAGCTCCTCAAACTCACTAAACCCGCACATCAATGCAACACGGCGCAGTTCAATTTCGCTCGTTGGCATTGTGTGTGTCTGCTCATCAGATATCATTTGCAACCGATGCTCAACATTACGAAGGAACCGATAAGCCGCCGTCATTTCATTTTTTGCAGATTGTGAAATCCATTTTTTCTTATGCAGGATTTCAAGCATTTGCACCGTGTTTCGGCCCCGCAACTCATCAACTCGTCCTCCGGCTATCAATTGTTGGGTCTGGACAAAAAACTCGATTTCCCTAATTCCTCCACGCCCAAGTTTTAAATTGTGGCCAGAAACAGCAATTTTACCATGGCCTCGATGGGCGTGAATCTGCCGTTTGATTGAATGGATATCGGCAATGGCTGCAAAGTCGAGATACTTGCGCCAGATGAACGGCGTTAATTCCTTCAGATAGAGTGCACCGGCTTTTTTGTCACCTGCAGCCAACCGAGCTTTAATATGGGCTGCCCGCTCCCAATTCTGACCGCTTGATTCGTAATAATTGAGTGCTGCAGCCACGGGCAGCGCGGGCGGGGTTGAACCCGGGTCTGGCCTAAGACGCAAATCCGTTCGAAAGACATAACCATCGCCGGTGCGCTCCTGCATGATAACGGCCAACTGTTTAGCCAGTCGCGGATACAAAGACAATGCTTCGTCATAGTTTATGATTGCTTTTGCGTTGCCGTCAAAGAGGCAGATTATGTCGATATCACTTGAATAGTTAAGCTCAAACGCTCCATGTTTGCCCATGGCAAGAATGATCAGGCCTGAATCTTTTTCCGGATTTTCCCTGTCTGGCAAAGCTATCGTGCCCCGGTCGTGGGCTTCCCGCAACAGGAACCGGCAGGTGGCGCCAAGTGCAGAATCAGCGAATCGTGTGAGAGTCTCGCAGGTTTTTTCAACTTGCCACCAGCCACAAAGATCAGCAATACCGCATAAAAGGGCACAATGACGTTTGCCCTTACGCAACAGTACCATCAGCTCCTTTTGGTTTTTTGCCTTAATATCAGCTGAAAAAGATGCATCGATCAACGATTTTTCAGCGACTTCCAGGCCTTCAACGATCATTAGTTGCAGAAAATCCGTATCCCGCATTGCAATTGTTTGCAGATAGGGGGAAAGGTCGAAGATAGCTGACAGGTTTGCGGAAAGACTATCAACTTCATTCAGATGCATCCTTAAGGGTTCAAATTCTGCGTCCTGTGACCGGTCTCGAAATTCGAGCCATTTGGCAGATGCGCGCTCCTGATCAAGAGGAAGCAGCTCTATTTGTGGTTCGCCGGGAGTCATTGCCATCCTTGAATTGAATAATTACTGTCCAGCTGCAACAGGGATGGTAATTGTTGCAACCAAGCCCGGATTATTGACACCCAGATTGAGCCTACCATTGTGCAGACGGGCTACGGCGTCAACCAGGCTGAGGCCCAGGCCGGTTCCTGGCTTACTTCGACTTTTGTCAAGCCTGACAAATCTCTCTTTGACCCGCTCCCGGTCTTCTTCTGCAATGCCTGGACCATTGTCAGCGACCTTGATTTCAGCCGTTTTGTTTTCGATGTTTACGCCAATCACAACCTGTGGGTTTCCTGTGCCGCTGTCTGTAGCATATTTGATTGCATTATCGGTCAGATTGGCAAGTGCCTGGCCCATCAGTTCCCGGTTCCCCCGGATTTCGATTGGACCGGGTATGGATATTGAGAAATCAACACCTGCTTCGTCTGCCGAAGGTTCATAAAGCTCATGAACATCTGATACGACCGCAGCCAGGTCAAATATCGCAAAATTTCCGGCATGAGACCCCGCTTCAACCCGGGTGATCATCAGCAAAGCATCGAATGTTCGGATCAGGATGTCTGATTCTGCAATTATATCCGCCATTGCCTGCTTGTATCCCGTTTTATCCGGGTCGCCGGTCAGAGTTTGCTCCGCCTTGTTTCGCAAGCGGGTCAACGGCGTCTTCAGATCGTGAGCAATGTTGTCAGAAACCTGCTTCAATCCTTCATCCAATTGGGCCATACGGCCAAGCAGTTGGTTCAAACTTCCAGATAACCGGTCAAATTCATCGCCTGATCCGGACATTGATAATCGCTCATTCAGATCTCCCGCCATAATGCGTTTGGTGGATTGTGAAACAGAATCAATTCGCTTAAGCGCGCGTCTTCCGACAAACAGCCATGTTATTGTGCCAAGCAATACCATCATAACCAGTGCGACAATCAGGGAGCGGCGTGCAATTAAGCGAAACCTGTCCGGCTCCCCAAGATCGCGCCCGATCAAAGCCCGCAGACCGCCCGGAAGCTCAAACACTCTTGCGATAGCCTGCCGGTCCGGGCCATGCGCACTACCGAAACCTTCATAGCGAAATGGTTGCTCTGTCCAACCGGTCTGGTTCAATACTCCCGGTTCAAGGTCACTGACATTACCGGCAATAATTCGACCTGAAGCATCTGCAATAAGGTAAAGACTGGCGCCCGGTGCGCGCGACCGGTTCTCGATAACCCGGATAAACCTCGACAGACTGCCACCGCCATAGATAGCCGAAAGCGCCTGAATTTCATCATTCACGATTTGTTGTGTCTGGTGCCGCAGCAAACGCGATGTATCAATTGTAGTATAGGCGATGAGAACTACGGCAAAAAGGCCAAATACGATTGTATAAGCCAAAGACAATCGTACCGACGTTATATTAAGCAATGCGCGAAAGCGCTTCATTTCACTCAGATTCCGACTTTAAAATATAGCCTGTGCCACGAACTGTCTGCAGCAACTGCTCGTCATAGTCCTTGTCTATTTTAGCACGAAGTCTGGAAATATGAACATCAATGACATTGGTTTGGGGGTCAAAATGATAATCCCAGACATTTTCCAGCAACATAGTGCGAGTGACAACCTGTCCGGCGTTTTTCATCAGATATTCAAGCAGTCGATATTCACGCGGCTGAAGGATTATATCATCGCCATTGCGTTTTACTGCATGGGCCAGGCGATCCAGCTCAAGATCGCCCACCTTATAGGCAGTTTCACTTTCTCCGGAAATACGGCGGCGATTTAGCACCTCAATTCTGGCAAGCAATTCAGAAAATGCATAGGGCTTGGGAAGATAGTCATCACTGCCGGCTCGAAGGCCAGCTACCCGGTCATCTACCTGGCCAAGGGCTGAAAGGATCAATACTGGTGTTTGATCGCCATTGTGACGAAGGTCGGTTATAATATTGATACCATCTTTGGTGGGCAGCATCCGATCAATCACCAGAACATCATACCCACCGTCAAGAGCCATTTCATAGCCCTCTTCCCCGTCATCAGCATGTTCGGCAACATGCCCGGCTTCTTTAAGAGATTTCACCAGATAGCTGGCCGCCTCACGGTCGTCTTCAATAAGCAGGATTCTCATTGGGAACAAATACCAGTAACTGTCTTGATGTCAAAATCTATCGGCAGCAGGTTTGATGGGAACCCGCTGCCTTTCAGATTGCACCTGATGTCGGTGGCGGCTAAAAACATCAGGTGCCGTCTGTGCCGTCGGTTTTATCCCTTTGCCACCGGCAAGGCGACGAACCGGTTGTTCGTACCAACTTTTATCTGGAACAAGACTGCCTTGCGGTTTGAGGCAATTGCCCTTGAAAGTGCTTCTTCCACATCACCAATTGAGCTGACATCAGTACCATTGATGGAAAGAATGATATTGCCCTTGCGAAAGCCCTTTTTGGAAGCGGCACTTTCGGGATCCACCTCGGAAATAGTTACACCATCTTCCGACTGATTAAGCGTCAGTCCAAAAGACTCAAGTGGAACAGGCTTCTGCTCCTCCGTCGGCTTCACAATGGCCGATGCGGATTTCAAACGGGGCAGAGTACCAAGTTCAACCTCAATATCCTTTGCTGCACCATCGCGCCAGATAGATACCGCTGTTTTTTCCTTCGGCGAATAACTGGCAATGAGTTTGGCGAGGTCCTTGGAGTTATTAACTTTTTTCCCATTCACCGCTGTAATTACATCGCCAGACTGAATGCCGGCTTTGTCGGCCGGGCTGCCATCTTGAGGCTCTGAAACAATTGCTCCATTGGCATCAACCAGCCCCAGTGATTCAGCAATGTCCGGGGTGACATTTTGAATTTGTACGCCGAGCCAGCCTCGCGTGACACTGCCTTCTGCAATCAGATCAGCCACAACTTCATTTGCGGTTGATGCAGGAATGGCAAAGGCTATTCCAACATTGCCGCCAGAGGGCGAGAAAATTGCTGTATTGACACCTATAACCTGACCACTGAGGTTAAATGTCGGGCCGCCGGAATTGCCTTTGTTGACAGCTGCATCGATTTGAATGAAGTCATCATAAGGACCGGAGCGAATATCGCGACCACGGGCTGAAACAATTCCCGCTGTTACAGTGCCGCCAAGCCCGAACGGATTGCCCACAGCAACAACCCAGTCACCAATTCGGGTGTCACCGTCGGCAAAATCCACATATGTGAACTTTTTGTCAGATTCTACTTTTAGGACCGCAAGATCAGTGCGTGGGTCGGTTCCGATCAGCTTCGCGTCCAATTCAGTGCCATCATTCATAACGATGGAAAATTTGATACCTTTATCAACAACATGGTTGTTGGTAACAACGTAACCGTCGTCAGAAACAAAAAAACCTGAACCCTGAGACTTGCCAAATCGACGGGGGCTTCGATTTCCACCATCGCCACGGCGACGTCTGTTTTGCCCAAATTCATGCTCATTGCCGCGGCGTTCAAAGAACTTTCTCAACGGATGGTCTTTTGGAAGAAAGTCAAACCCGTTGCCTTCGGGAGAAAAACCGGTTTTCTTGGATGTCTGCTCGAGCCGGGCTTCGACCCTGACACTGACAACGGCTGGAGAAACGGCCTCAACCACATCAGCAAAACTCGGAGCCTGCGGAGCCTGAACACGCACTGGCTCGGCAACGGCATTATTGAGTGGTGTCAACAGCACCTGTGAAGCGACAATACTGCCGAGGCCAAGAGCAAATGCACTACCTAAAAGTGCTTTAATACGGGTTCTGGATTGAGAGGGATTGTTCAAAGTCATGGTTGCATCCTTGGATAAGATTGCGATTTTACCGCAGGCAACAAATATCAGCCCGCTTGTCAACAGCAAATATGGCAGTTAAAATGTTACCATCCAATGGCAGGGAAATTAATTCTTGGTAAGGTATAACAATAAAGACAGCAATGCGTATTGCTACCCTGCCATTGCGTGTCTGTGCCAGCAAACAACCTCAACGGATCAACAGCATTGAAATTACGCAGGTTTTTCCTGGTCTTCCAGAATCTTCGCAAGCGCTGCTTTTTCATTTTCAGATAGTGGCTCAGGTTTATGCTTTGACCGCCTCCTGGATGAAACAAGTAAAACAATTGCGCCAATCAATATCAGGACAAAAGGCGTGGCCCATAGAATATAGGTCTGAATAGAAAACCGCGGGTTCAACAGCACAAATTCACCAAAACGCGCGACGAGATATTCCAATATCTCTTCATCTGTATCACCCCTGGTCAACCGTTCGCGAACAAGCAGTCTCAAATCGCGAGCAAGATCGGCATCTGAATCGTCTATCGATTGATTTTGGCAAACCAGGCAGCGCAACCCGACTGAAAGATCGCGCGCTCGTTGCTCCAGAACAGGGTCACTCAATATTTCATCAGGATTAACCGCATAGGCAGGCTGGAAAGGCGAAATTATCACCAATGCCAAAAACAGGGTCAGTAATGTGGCGCTAATTCGTCGCATTTGCAGCCCTCGCTCTCTTTGCAGATGGTTTAGGTGCACCGACCCTCAGCCTTCGGTCAGACAGCGAATAGGCTCCGCCAAGCACCATAAATATAGACCCGATCCAGATCAGTGTTATCAACGGCTTCCACCATATTCGGAGCACGGCACTGCCATCTTCCTTGACTTCCCCTAATGCCACATATAGCTGGGAAAACCATATGGTCTTGATGGCAGCTTCCGAGGTTGGCATATTTCTTGCGGTATAAATCCGTTTGGAAGGTTCAAGTGTGTCTGCAACTCTGGTGCCATCCATTACAGATATCTGCGCAGCGTTTTCCTGAAAATTTGGTCCGTTTCGACTGACCATTCCCTCCATGCGCAGCGTGTAACCGGCGATGTTTGCGGTTTCGCCCGGTTTCAAAATGGTGATATTTTCACTTTCATAGGCAGTCACGCCAACCACTCCGAGAACAGTCAACCCAAGCCCGAAATGGGCAATCGCTGTTCCCCAAACTGTACGTGGCAACCCTTTCAGGCGGCGAATGGCAACTTTAAAGCTGTTTTTCGGGAAGCCTGATCGCAACTGCAGTTCTGCAAGTGAACCAAACATCAGCCAGGCAGCAAGACCTATGCCCAATGGAGCCATTACCGGGCCTTCGCTAAGAAAAACATAGGCGACGACCATAATCAGCAATGTAATTCCAAATACGGCAAACAGCCTTTGGGCAGCGGCATAAACGTCGCCCCGTTTCCAGGCCAGCAATGGTCCGAATGGAACTGCTATAAATAACGGAATCATCAGCGGTATAAAAGTCAGATTGAAGAAAGGTGCGCCAACTGAAATCTTGTTGCCGGTAATTGCCTCAAGCACCAGCGGATAAAGTGTGCCCACCAATACAGTTGCTGTGGCCGTGCTCAGGATCAGGTTGTTGAAAACCAGGGCACCTTCCCGCGATATCGGTGCAAAAATTCCCCCGGTTTGCAGCGTTCCCACGCGCTTGGCAAACAAGGCAAATGATCCCCCGATGAACAAAACCAAAATGAATAGAATATACAGGCCGCGTTCAGGGTCGGATGCAAAGACGTGAACCGATGTCAACACGCCTGAGCGCACCAGAAATGTGCCAAGCAAAGATAGCGAAAACGTCAGAATCGCCAATAATACGGTCCAGATTTTCAGGGCCGAGCGCTTTTCCATGACCAGCGCTGAATGCAGCAATGCTGTCCCCGCAAGCCAGGGCATGAAAGAAGAATTTTCGACCGGATCCCAGAACCACCAGCCACCCCAGCCAAGTTCGTAATAGGCCCAGTATGAGCCAACGGAAATGCCGGCCGTTAAAAAGATCCAGGCGAGAAGCGCCCAGGGCCGAACCCAACGCGCCCATGCGGCATCAATACGCCCATCGATCAAGGCAGCGACGGCAAAGGCAAATGTAATGGAATAGCCGACATAACCCAGATATAGCAATGGCGGATGAATGGCGAGCCCGATATCCTGGAGGATTGGATTGAGATCGCGACCTTCAAACGGAACCGGGTCCAGACGAATAAAGGGATTGGAAGTAAACACAATAAAAAGCAGAAACGCTGCCAGAATCCATCCTTGTACCCCGAGTACGTTGGCCTTCAGGGACGGCGGAAGATTTTTACCGAATACAGCTACCAACGCCGCAAACAGGCCCAGAATGAGAACCCACAACATCATGGAGCCTTCATGATTGCCCCAGGTCCCCGAAATCTTGAAAATCAGCGGCATTTTTGAATGGGAATTCTGCCAGACATTCTGCACAGAAAAGTCAGACGTGACATAGGCCGTTGCAAGTGCTGCAAACGAAAAAAGCAAGAGCAGAAAGACTGCTGGCGAAGTGTAGCTTGCGGTTGCCATCATCCGGTCGTCATTAGCAATAGCCCCCCATATCGGGACAACTGCCTGCACCAGCGTAAGCGCCAGTGCCAATATCAGTGTATAGTGGCCAATCTCAACAATCATTGTTGTTCCTCCTGCCACACGCCCCGCTTTTTCAGGGATTCTGCAACCTCTTTTGGCATATAATTCTCATCATGCTTGGCCAGAACCGAATCTGCAAGGAACAATCCTGTGTTGTCGAGCACGCCTTCGGTGATAATCCCCTGCCCTTCGCGAAACAAATCCGGCAGGATATTGTTGAAAGCGACCTGGACGGTATTGAGTGTGTCGGTCAGTTCAAAACTCACATTGAGGCCTTCGCCGCGTTTTACCGAACCCTCCTTAACCAACCCGAACAGCCGAACACGCTCACCAGGATTGAGCTCCTTGGCCATGAGTTCCGTCGGGTCGAGGGAGAATGAGATTTTGTTGCTCATTGCATAGAGAACCAATCCAACTGCAACTGCCAAAACTGCTCCAAGGGTACTTATCCAGGACAGGCGTTTTTGCTTGCGGGTCATTGGGTTTTCACCTCTATGTTCATGGTCTCAGCCAGGGCATTGAGTTGCTGAACTGCGGCAGGATCATCAGCAAATACACCACCAGCCTTTGTCCAGGCTGTGGCAGCATCTTCTTTCCTGCCAAGTACCGCATAGGAGCGAATTATACGCAGCCAGCCTTTCAGGTTAGACGGGTCTTCTTCCAGTTTTTCGGCCAGCTGTGCCACCATATTTGCAATCATGGTGTTGCGGTCTGCATTGCTCATGGTGGCAGCGGCAGCAATATCTTCACTGGTTGGAGAGCCTGGCTCGGCACTGTTGTCTGCAGCAGGCGTTTGGTTTGGAGCCGCAAGGCCAGCAAGTTGACGCATTCGTTTTAGTTCCTGGTTGGCAGATTCCAGCCAAGGCGCATCTTGTGGACTTTTATCAATTAAAGTTTCCCACGCCGAAGCAGATTCTGCATGCTTGCCCTCTTGCCCGAGGGCTGATGCAAGAAAATATTCTGCCTTGGCGTCATTTGGATCGGCTCGGGCTGCCGCTTCGAAGCGTTTTCTGGCTTCTGCCGTGATCATCCCATCCGCGACAGCGGTCAATGCTTCCCCAAGGGCTGACTCATATTCCGGTTTACTGCCGGAAAGCCTTATGATGTTCTGGTAAGCGTCGACGGCATCCGCGGCGCGACCAAGACGCATGTATACCGGCGCAAGCACCAGCCAGCCGCGCACATCATCCCGTGCATTTTGCACCCGCGCTTCAGCTCTGGCTATCAGTTCTTCAATTGACTGGGTTTTTGGATCGGCTGACATCCGTGCCTGCAACGGCATATCAGGTCGACCCGGACTGCCAAGAGAAACATAGGCAACACCTGTCAAAACAGGTGTCAGCACCAGAGCACACACCGCTGCTATAATTGCAGCATTGGACGACTTTGGAGAAGATTCTGATTCCAATTCCCCAAGAGCAATCAATCGGCGGGCAATTTCTGTCCGGGCAAGTTCGGCTTCACCAGATTTGATCTGGCCACGCTCAACTTCGCGATCGATTTCGTCGAGCTGATCTTTGTAGACAGTCTTGTCATAGCTTTTTCCATCGACGAACTCCTGCTTTTTAATAAATAGCGGGTAGCCGACCGAAATCAGCGACACAAGTGTAATCAGGGCTGCAAGTATCCAAAACATCATAATGCATTAATAGGCGAGACTGACAGGATTGCAATATCCGGATTCTCACAAACATATGAACGTATTGTCGCATGCAAAGCCCGGTTGATCAATATTTTCAGCCCACAAGTTGCCACAATCCATCCTGCTCTTTGCAGGCTGTACCTTTTGCGGTTCGCAATTTTTCATCGACATAAATTGCGTGGACATATTGTCGACAATTCTTTTTTCCAACGTCATATGTTGCAGCCGGTGTTACAGTCCCACGGTTGCCGGAAACTTCATTGCGCCAGACAATTTCACTACCGACCGGCGTATATTCCAGCGCTTCATATTCAGCAGCCAATGCCTTGCGTCGATCCGTATCATCAATTCCAGCTCCGATACTTTTACCAATAATACCACCCGATATCGTGCCAAATGTTGTCGCAATTTCGTTGTTGTTCCCTATATTGTCGATGTTGTCTGAATTGTCCCGGGCGCTTGATATTGCAGAAATATTCTGCCCGGAAAGAAAATTTGTCGTTGTGCAACCTGCCAGTAACAGAGACATTGCAATGATCAGCAGCGGTCTGGAATGTTCCTTGATCGGCAAAATTCTGGCTGCAAACATCACGCGCTCCAATTCATGTTAAACTGCCAATTTGGGTCTGACTAATTTGCCAACACAGAATGGCTGAAATTTGCGCGGGATTGGGCAAAATTGTGATTATGCGGCTATATTGCTGGTAGCCGCACAACAACTTTTAAACCGCCAAGCGGGCTGTCGAGCAACTTCACAGAACCTTTGTATTCGTTGACAATATCATCGACAATTGAAAGGCCCAAACCGGAACCGGGGCGTGATTCATCCAGCCTTTTTCCGCGCTTGACTGCCTCTATGCGCTGCTCTCGCGTCAGACCCTTGCCGTCATCTTCAACATTGAATTCAAGCACTGGCATTGCCGTTGAACCGGACGAGGATGGATGAAAATCAACCAAAATTGCAATTTTTTTTCTGGCAAATTTGCAGGCATTTTCAATCAGATTGCCCAATACCTCTTCCAAATCCTGTTGCTCGCCTCGAAATACAATTTGCTGATCATCAATTTCGCTCAGTTCAAATTCAAGATTTGGATAAAGCCTTTTCATAACCCTAACCATCCGTTCCAGTACCGGTTTTACAGGTGTTCGGGCACTTATCGACCCGGACTGGGCAGCAATTCGGGCCCGGTCAAGATATCGCTGCACATGCTCCTGCATGCGGTCAGTTTGCTCTTCGACCGTTTTTGGCAGATCGGCATGGGAAGAATTCACTTCATTTTTCAGTATTGACAGGGGGGTTTTTAATGCGTGAGCAAGGTTTCCAACTTGCGTACGTGCGCGTTCCAGTACCGTTTTATTGGCGTCAATAAGTGCGTTCATTTCATCAACAAGTGGCGCTATTTCTTCCGGGAAAGTGCCCTCAAGCCTTTCGGCCTCTCCTCGCCGAACCTGGTTGAGTGTTTGTTTTGCCCGTGATAGCGGGCGCAGGCCGAGCTTAATAATTACAAATGTAGCGGCAATCATGCCGAGGCCAAAAATCGCCAGAAAAATAATCAGGCTTCGAGAGAATTCGCTGATCTCGGATTCCAGAACATTGTAATTGCCGGCAACCAGAAAGCGAAACAGATCATCACCTTCGCCAAGAAATATCTGAGCCTCGGCGACAAAAAGTTGTTCGCCTTCAAAACCTGATAATCCATACGATCGGAGAAATCCGTCTTTAAACGGGGTATTTGTGCTGGAGGGTGTTTCAAGATCGCCATTCACCATCGAAACGGAGCGTAAGTTACGGTCTTTTGTATCTTCCGCCGGTTGCGGTGTAACAGACCAGTACCAGCCGGAATAGGGCTGCATAAACAGAGGATCGCCAAGATTAGGCGTGCCGGTCAGTTTTCCGTTTTCATCAATATCAACAGCACCCATCAAATTGTAAAGATGGGCATTCAGCAGTTCTTCGAAATTGCGCTCAGCATTGCCCTTGTAAAGGGCTGTAAGCAGAAAAGCAGCGACAACAAGTGCAACCACCGACCAGATGGTCGATATCAGAATAAATCTTGCGGCAAGTGAATTAGCCCGCATTTTCATCTGGCTGTATGCGATAGCCCAGGCCCCGGACCGTTTCTATCAGGTCTGTATTTATCTTTTTTCGCAGCCGACCAACAAAGACTTCAATAGTGTTGGAATCACGATCAAAATCCTGATCATAGAGATGTTCAACCAGCTCGGTACGGGATACCACCTGCCCCTGATGGTGCATGAGGTAGGAAAGCAGGCGGTATTCGTGGGAGGTGAGTTTGACGTTGCGGCCATCCATTGTCACCCGCGACAATTTGGTATCGAGGCGCAAGGGGCCGATTTCGATTTCAGAAGAGGCAATGCCCGCAGCACGTCGGATTAAGGCCCGGACGCGGGCCAGAATTTCTTCAACATGAAACGGCTTTGTGACATAATCATCAGCGCCAGCGTCAATGCCAGACACTTTGTCGCTCCAACGGTCGCGGGCGGTGAGAATTAATACCGGCATATTACGACCATCACGCCGCCAGCTCTCAAGAACACTTATGCCGTCCATCTCCGGCAGGCCGATATCAAGGATCACCGCATCATAGGGTTCAGTATCACCGAGGAAATGTCCTTCCTCACCGTCGAAAGCCTTGTCGACCACATAGCCCGCCTCATCAAGCGACTCGACAAGTTGGCGGTTCAGATCCTTGTCATCTTCAACAACCAGAATACGCATTGATCCCTATCCTGAATTCAGTATTTGTTTGGGCAATATGATAGCACTGCAACCTATTTTTGAACAATGATCGTTTTTTTGCGGGCCGGACCACCATTTCGAGATTTAATCAAGACCGTAATTCTGCACATTTCCCTGTCGCCCTGTCTAAAGGATGAAACCGCCAGAACCTGCACGTTCGGGCGCGATGCAACATCATTGGCCCGCGAAGCGCAGCCCGCACGGGCATCGGCGGGCGTTATCAGCACCAATCCGAGTAAAATCATTAGTGTTGTAAGAATTTTCATCAAGCCCATCAGTATCGTTGAATTGCCCCTTTTGAAAAGACACAATAAATGATTGCTCGTGAATACAACATGAACAGCATGTTATTGCCCGGCACCCCTGTCACACAGGGACGTCCAGACAGCATTGTGCTCTCTTACCTGGTCAATTGTGCGCAGGGTATCTTTTTTCGACCACAAAACCGGCTGGAATGCCTGGCATTCAACACTAGTCACGACGGAAGCCGTCGTTCTGCAGGCGGCGATCTGGGTTGCCACGGTCAGTACTGCGGCGAGCAATACGGGCCTTGCGGGCACGGCGAACTTTCTCTGTTTCTTTTGCAATCTGTTCATTTCGATATTCCTTCCAGATTCGCTTTCGCAATACCGTATCTCTGATTGCACCAGCCAGTTTGTTGGCCAGCGCAATCAGGGACATTACCAGTCTGAGGACTGTCATCATGCAATCGAACTGTTTGCGGAAAACCTGCCGTAGATGGCGAGCAACGATCCAGCTGCGGCAACCACTTTCAGGGTTCCATCGACAAGTCCGGCTTGTGTGCTTGCATCAATATCGAGACCAAAGGCGCTGCCTATGCCGGCGAACATTGCAATCAAAGAGCCCCAGATGGTCTTTGACGCGTACCAGGGTTTTGCATTTTTCATGGGTTAGTCCTTTCATAAAAAAACCGCCCGATAGGCGGCGTTTGGGATTTTGTTTGTAGAATTACTATTGCAGGACTACCGCCAGACTGGCAGCAGCTCCTGCACCATGGCTGGCGCTCAACTGTTTGACCTCCACGGTTATGTTGGCTGGAAATGTTGCAATATCGGCCAATTGTTCGGCACGCGAATATGTCAGCTGTGGTTCACCAACCTGCCACGAGCGCAACGGGATGCCGGATGAGCTGACTTTGACTTGATAAGCCTCACTATCTTCGCTCATCGGAATTTCACCGTCATACCAGGCATCAGCGTTAATCCGGTCGCGTCGCATCCAGGTAAATTCAATGTCATCACCCGACTGCAATTCAGACCTCAAATGAACAGGTTCATAAGGCAGATATCCCCGTATTCCGGGGACAAATTGCTGACCGGGATTGGTACTTTCAGAAATTGCAGTTCCTGAAGCGGCTACTTTCCAGTTCAGATCAAGCCCAACCTCAGACGGTTCGTAGGAAAGCGAAGCCACACCCCTGTCGATCAATACAAAAGGTGATCCGGCTATCGCGCCTGAAGCCATTTCGGCATCGGTGCCGGCCTGCCCTCGCAGTAGATTGGCGAGGCGCCAGGTATTTGTTCCGATCAGTGTGGCATTGGCAAACTGAATGACTTCCCAGCCACCGTTTTGCGAACGGATTGCTGCAATATTGGCTCCGTTGAGAACTTGCAGTTCCGGTTGGGCGGAAAGTGTTCCCTCGAATATCTCAACATTGATCTCACCTGCGCGGTCCCAGACGCCGGCATGCCCGGACGAGACCGGCGCATTTAATCGACCGATGGTAGCACGCAAGTTGAGCGACTGGCGAAAACTATAGCTTTCCAGATCAGGAGCGGAATAAAGATTGAACTGACCCGGCCATGGCTCGCTGGAAACTGCAACGCGTGAGGCATTGCCGGCATTGGTGCCGGACAACAGGGGCAAATCCATCAGATACATCAACGGCAGGCCGGAACGGGCCACGTTACTTGCAACAGGCAGTCGCGATTGACAGTAACTCAGCGACGTTGTTGTGGTTTCGATGGAACGCAAATCAACCGACAGATCATCTCCATCTTCAATACGGGTGATCAACCAGTTTCCAGTCAGCGAGGGCAAATCAAATGTCACCTGATCACCGACCTCAAGTTGCTGATAGCGACGGGGCATTTTTATCTGCACAGAATTGCGACCAATCCAGGCGGCACGCAGCCAGTTGTCAACAAGCGGCAGGGCCAGTTCCTGCGGCATAATCAGCGGTGCACCCATGCTCACCTGCCGCTCACTGCCACCCTCAATACGGCGCGAATAGGTGGCGGTTTGCCGAAACTCAAGCTGTGGGTCTGAATGTTCCAGCACCACGGATTTAGGAAGCTCAATTTCCTGAATACGTTTGATGATGGTTTGAGGTCTGTCTTTTATTTCTGAAAATTCATCACTTGCGAGCAGTTCAGGTTTCCGTTTTCCAGCGGTGCGAAAGATCAGTATTTTTCCCTGCTCAAGAACTTCGATCTGGTAGAGGTCAGTCAGAGCCTGAATTGCACCGCGAGCTGAAGTCAGACTTGAAATCGCGTATCCATCAGCAAACCCGTGAACTTCGCTCACGTCAAAGTCAAAAAACCCGTGATCGCTGAGAATGGCCGCAAGCACATCACCAAGACGCGCGCCACCCAAACGTCCATTGAGCCAGTGGCCAAGCCGCCAGTTTTCACCATCGCTCCAAAGTATATTGTTTTCCGGAAAATCGGGATAGGGGCGTACATCCCAAGCCCAAAGATGGATGTTCTCCGCGTCCACCATGCGACCGGAATAGACTGTGGCCTGCGGGTTATTGGCTTCCTGGAAACCAGGAACTGTCGGATCCCAGTGATGTTGATGGGCCGTTAGATAAGAAGCCTGAACCGCATCATCACGATTGCCGTTGGAGAAATATGGATAAAAACTTTCTGATGACTTGGGATCGACAAATACATTGGGCTGGTTTGCTCCCTTGTCGATGGCGGGGCAGCCAATTTCGGTAAACCAGATCGGCTTCATCTGCGGTAGCCACGGGGAGGCACCGGAAATTTCAACTCCATCGACGCGCGGAATATGGTTATTGTTCCACCAGCTTTGCAAGTCTTTGAAACGATAGACCCAGGGCTTCCCCAGCCCGTCGGTGATCGGTGTTCTGGTTCCCGTATGACGGTCGTCATCACCGGCATAGTACCAGTCGAAACCCTCTCCCGCATTGATATTGGCCGACATAGACAGGGCATCACGAGACGAAGTCCCCTCGCCATCGGGTGCGCCTTCATCGCGCCAATCGCTGAGCGGCATGTAATTATCTATTGCCACAATGTCGATATTGGTGTCGGCCCATAGCGGATCAAGATTGTAAAACACATCGCCCGATCCATCGCCCGGTTGATAACCAAAATATTCCGACCAGTCTGCGGCATAGGTGATTTTTGGGGCAGACCCCAGAATTGAACGGACATCGCCAGCCAATACGCGAAGATGATCGACAAAGGGAAAGGAGCCGTTTTCATCCTGAACCCGAGTAATACCGCGCAACTCCGAGCCAATCAAAAAGGCGTCAACACCACCTGCAAGGGCGCAGAGTTTTGCATAATGGAGAATAAATCGGCGATAGGACCACTCCGCCGGGCCGGAATAGGTGATGGTATTGTTACTTTCGATAAAATCAGCCGGTTGAGCGCTGCCGATGAAGGCATCAATCTGAGATTTTGCCAACGCCGTTTTATCGGCAGAGGATGGCTGACCAATTGCAGGATTGCAGGTAACCCGCCCGCGCCAGGGATAATTTGGTTGAACACTGGCACCATAGGGATCAGGCAGATTATTCGTATCTGGAATATCCATCAGCAGAAAAGGATAAAATGTCACCTTAAGACCACGGGCGTGAACATCCTGAATAGCCCGGATGATACTGCTGTCAGAAGGTGTTCCACCATAGGCTGGCCGGCCATCAGTCAGACTAACAAGACCGGCACTGCTGCGGGAAACCCCGGAAACCTGCCACTCCTCGCCCTCGAGTATTTCGCGGGTTGCTGTTTCAACCTGTGGCTGACAACTGCAATCACCGACCCGCAGGTCGTCGCCAAACCAGGATGTTATCAATGCTGTGCTTTGCAAATTTGGACAAATCGCCTGCAATTCGTCCAGTGAGGCTATCCAGTCGCTGGCTGCAAGTGTGTTGTTGGTGTTCAGCCCAACACTGGTCAACGTGTCTTTCTTCTCGACAACTGGCAACGGGTCATAACCAAATTCAGAAGCGCCGGGCAGAAGCGCTACTGCCTTCACCCGTTTTTCCAACTGACCCACCGGTTTAATTACCTCTACCGCAATTTGAGGAATACGGTTGCCAAACCTCTCAAGCGGCAGGCGTTCGAACACAATATAGGCCAGACCCCGATAGGACGGCGCGTTGCCTGCGCCCTGTTTAGCTTCGATAAGGCTGTCAGGCAGCTGGTTCTCGTCACCTCGATATACGCGAATGGTGTAATCATTCTGGTTGAGCAATTTGCCATCGACCCAGATGCGGCGCGCGCAGGCTATTTCCCCTTCGCACAGGCCGATGGCGAAATTGGCAAAATAACTGTAGTTGGTTACATGGGTTTTGGGCCCGCCCTTACCACCCTGGCTCTGGGTTTCCTGAACTTCCTCAAAACGGGTGGCCCAGATTATCTGACCCGACAGACGCGCACGGCCATAGAGGCGCGAAATAGGCGTTCCTTCTTCCGAGGAAAGAAACTGGGCGTTTTTCAGCCTTGGACCTTCAATCGCCCGGTCGCCAGGCCCGAACAATTCCCGGTCAATCAAATATCCGGCAGCAGCTCCAATCGCGCGACCTACAGCCGCCCCCACCGGCCCACCGATGGCCCCACCGATAACGGTGCCTGCAACCTGTAAAACTACGGTGGCCATTAGCTCGATACTCCTGGAAATCGAAAGGTCTTGACAAGGCAGCGATGCCAGAAGTCACCCATGGCACTTTCGACGACCGATGCACCGTCATAGGCATGAATGAAGCGCGCGCTGCCAGAGTAGATGCCCAGATGTTTGGCCGGTGATTTTGCCCGCATCCGAAACAACAATACATCGCCAGGGCAAACCAGCCCATTTTGCACCGGATCAAAATGTGCCTCAGCGGCTGCAAGCAAATTTTCTCTTCCGCCGCTTTCGGCCCAGCTTGCCGAATAGGCCGGTGTGACTTCAGGTTCTTCGCCAACAAGTTCACGCCACACACCACGCACCAGCCCGAGGCAATCACAACCTATGTTTTTGAGCGATGCCTGATGGATATAGGGCGTACCGATCCAGGACCGGGTCTCATCGACGATCCTTTGGCCTGTCAGTTTATTCGGGGTCATTAGCGTTCCTACTGGACCAGAGGGCTACCGTCGTGGTCTGTCGCCTTGTCGGCATAACTCAGTGAAAAATCATTGCCTGGCATGTGAGGAAAGCCGCGAAAATTGAGGTGGTTGTTGAACTTGCTCTTGCAGGTTTCAAAGCACTTGTCGCAACCTGCTGTTAGCTCGAAACTATCATCGGTCTGAACCTCAAACGGCATCGGCTTCCAGAGTTGGAGGGTAATTGCCGCGCCATCATCGACACTGCCTGCAACTTCAACTGCAAGATCTGTGTTGGCGCCTGAGATCCATAACAAATGCCCGCGGGCAAACCAGTTATCGTTAAAACCCATTGGACCGGCAATCTCAAAGCTTATATTACTGTATATTTTGGATACAGCTCCGGCGGTCGCAAATGCCGGTTGTTGCAAATCAACATCACAGTGGTTGTCGCCCAGTACTGCATCACATAACGGCATGAACAACCGACCTTTCGTCTGGTCGAGCTGATTGGTGAGGCTTCTGAATTCAGCAACAAATCGATTGTCCTCGCGGGTGATTTCACCCAGATACCCGATCCGCAGCATTTCGCGTTCTTCAATATTCAACCAGTTTACCAACCAGGTTTCAACTTTTGCATTGTCGTAACGCCCGGCGGAAAGATCGGTTTCGCTGAGGAGATTTGAAGAAAAAACACCTGCTACTTCCTGAGTATCAATATTCAATCCCAGCATGGCTTCGGCGGCAGAGGCTTCAAAACCCGCAAGAGCTTCGAAATCCGTGCCGCCAAAACTCAGTTTCACATCATGATCGGTGAACCCCAAAATAGTGTTGTCGGCACGGATGAGTTTCCAGCAATAACACAAAGTTGTGCAGGTGCCATCAAGGTGAGCACGCAGGCCCGGTTCCAACTTTCTCATGATTTGATCTCGACCAGGGGGATGGAAGGAATATCACCGGCTTCAAACGCAGCCAGATTGATGCGCAATTGGTCTGTAGCAAAGCGCACCGGCACGTCGAACAGGTAACCTGCGGTGATGGTTGTGCCGTTTGCAGGGATATTGCCTGGCTGAAATGTTATTTCGCCTGTCGCATAGTCGATTGAGTAATCGACAGCTTCATTTTGAGCAATTCCGTCAACTTCTATTGTCAGCGAACCTGCAACCGGCTTGATAATTGCCCGCGAATAGGCTGTTGCACCGCTGCCAAATGTCTTGACCATTTGGAACAGAACAGTTGCACCATCGCCAATGCCAATAGGCTGATCTGTTGCTGAAGGAACCTGCATGGGCGGGCAGGATTTCCAATCCAGCGGATCTTTAAAACGAAAACCAAACAATGCGCCGCGCCGCTCTTCAAAAAAAGCAATGATTGCATATAGATCGTCGAGATTTTTCACGCCAAAGCCGGCATCATAACGGCGGCGTGAATTCTGCCAGCGTGCATTGCGCTGCTCATGGCCGGAGCCAAGGGTGACAATCTCGGTGCGGCGCTCCGGCCCGCCGCTTGAACCAAGGGCAATTGCAGTTGGAAACCGCACCTCGTGAAAGGATTGTATCAGGGGCACTATGCTTCTCCTAAAGACTGCGCCTGCCGCGCCCGACAGCACGAGCAAGCATGGCCGTCAGTTGAGCTTCGGATTTGCGGAAACCTTCGACATCGGGTGTTTGCACATTGAACACAATGTTGGTTGACGCGCCCTGCGGGGTCGTCCGCACGCCAAGCCTGCCATCAGCACCGCGCGCCAGCGGCAGAATTGCCTCTGCTCCTGCTTCGCCCATCAGCCCGGTCTGGTTTCCAGCCTGGAAGAATGTCGGGGTGGAAACCACGCCACCATGTGCAAAAGGCACTATGCCACTGCCATCGACTACTCCGCCACTGGCAAAGGCAGCTGTGCCTCCAATGGATGAAAATACAGAAGAAAACAGTCCTGATACAAGATTTTCAAGCGGTTTTAAGCCCTGCTTCAACGCCATGGTTGAGAACTGCATGCCGATAGAACGCAAGACGTCTCCAAACGACCTGCCAGAAATAATGGCATTCGACAGTGTACGGCTGACACTTGCACCGAAGCGCTCTGACTGGCGGGTAAGGTCTTCCATAGCACGCTGAAACGGCGAAATGTCCGCCTCCACAGGAATGGTGAATGTATCAATATTGGTGCTCATTTTACCGGCTCCTGTCAGGGTTTTGCTGCATCAATTGATCAAGCGTTTCGCGGGCCATTGGTACGGACCCATTCGTCTGATGAGCCATCATTGCAGCATTGAGTTCGTGCATGGTCATCGACCAGAATGCTTCTGGAGAAATGCGCAACCGCCCAAAAGCAAACTGCATTGCGTCCGCCCAGGGAAAAGGCTCTGGTTCAGCCAACGGGCAAAGCTTCCTTGTTCGGATTGCTAAATGTCGCATTGAGTAATTCGGCGACAATTATTGCAAATCCGGTAGCTCCGCCCTCGGCCTGCATATCGGCAATATCCGCGTTGGAAACCGTGTGACCCGCGCCGCGCAGGCCTGCACCGATTATTTTTAACATGTCGGTGGAAGCAAGCCGCCCGGAGGAAAAACGCTCGGCAAGGCAGGTAATATCGTCAGCTTCAAAAGCCGCTTCCAATTCCGCCAGCGCTCCAAGGGTGAGGCAAAGCACATAATCTTTCCCGTCAAGTTTTGCCTGCACTTCGCCACGGTGTCTGTTGATGATCATGGGGCCACCGTGAATGTGAGTACACCGGCGGATTCTATTGCCAGTTCATAGGAAACTTCGCCATTGTGATTGCCGGCATATTCAAGCGACGTCAGTTGAAACAGACCTTCGATGGTGCCAAAATCCGGTACGATAACCTGCCATGGCACTATTGTGCTGTTGAAGAATATCTCGCGAATATCCGTATCGGACTGGCCGTCCTTGAATATCCCGGAACCATTGATTGAAGCGCGCTGCACTCCGCTTCCGGCAAGCAACTCGCGCCATCGGCCTACAGATTCAAAATCTGTAACATCAACGGCCTCCGCGTTAAATGCAATGCGTCTTGAGCGCATGCCGGCGACGGTGACAAAACTGCCTGTGGTATTTTTGTCGATTTTCAACAGAAGGTCTTTGCCTTTTTGGGCGGACATGGTGGTATCCTTTTTGTGGGATTAAATTTTTGGTTCGGTTATTGCGCTGAAGCGCATGATGCCGTGCATGCGGCCTGAATCGGGGTCATAGCGCGCTTCAGAAAATTCCAGCCGCAGATTGACGATGTGATGGTCCTGCGCCGTAAGCGGCATATCGTGCAGGGCACTGGTGATTTCCTGCTGAACCGCGTAGGATTCCATGCGCCCGGAATTGCGTGACCAGGTGTGGACGGTGATCAAATGAGATGCACCGCTCTCGGTTGACGTGCTCCAGTCAGTGCTCGTGGCACGGCCCAACACCACATATGGGAATGCCTCTTTTTCCGGGTGATGATCGTGGATTTTTACCCCGCCCAATACGGTTACAAGGGCAGAATTATTGACGAGTGCTGTATAGATGGATTTCTGCAGGTCAGCGGCGGGGTGAATCACGGCAGCCTCCTTTGTACATTCAGGCTCGACCGGGTTTCAAACCCCCGTTCTGGCGACGATTGTGAGCCATAGGCGGTATTCCACATTCCGGGAGCGGAGAATGAAATAGACCACGACAAAGGCCCGGTCTGTCTAACCCTGCTTTCAAGGCCAGGATAGGTCTTGGCATTGGTTTCAAAAATGTCGTCCGCCAATAAATTTGCAGCCTTTTCCAATCGTTCATCAAGCACAATTCCGTACAGTGCTTTTTGAAGGGAACCGGTAAGATCAGCAGTTGTGTATTTCATGGCATTGTTCACTGTCCTTCCTCCTCGGTTCGACAAACGAGATAACGACCCGTTTCATCCGGGTCACGTATGGTAATAATGCGGAATATTCGTCCGTCCTTTCGAAAACGCCAGCCGCTTTTCAGATCGCTTCGGATACGGATAGTGATGCGGTGGGTGACAGTCTCGGTGGATTGCTGGGCAAGATTGCGCATGGCAGCACCGATTGGTTCCAGCAGGGCCCAGACACTTGCAGCTTCTATCCAGGAAACGTCGATACCACCGCTCAGGTCAGGCGTTTTGACCGGCTGCTCGAGGGTCAGTCGTTGATTCAGCCTGCCAGCATCAAGAAAAGTAGTTAGCATTACAGGTTCACCCGTTTGTAGGGCGCGATCAGAGAGTTAAAGCCCGGAGGGATGGAGACTGGTTGTTCCCGGGGCGTTACGGCACCACGAAATTCGAACCAATGGGCTACAAGCAACAAGATGGCGTGCTTGAGCGCATCTGGCACATCAATGCCGATATTGCCATAACCAGCAACGATTTCGATCTCAATACCATTCAGGGCCTGACCCGCAGATAGGTCGCCATCAAGATAGAAGCGTGGTGGTGTGGAGACATTATCGAGTTGATAATCTGCCGGTGAAATGACGGTTGGCGTACCGTCTTCGGCAAAGACCGTCAGCGAAGATATCATTTGAACCGGGCGAACCTTCAAGTTCAAGCAATTTGAGAGTGGCCAGGTATCTTCATATTGGCGCCAGGTTTGGGTAATTAGTTGAATCCCTGCAACGGTTTCCAGGTATCCCCTCGCAACCTCAATCAACTCGCTGATCAGGGCATCTTCATCTGTTGATTCAACCCGCAACCGGGATTTTGCTTCACTCAAGGTGACCGGTTCAAGCGCCGGTTTGGTGATTAAGGCTGTGGCCATCAAAGAATCCTGATCAAAGTTTGAAACAAATTCGGCCCGGCAACGGATTGCAGGGCCGAATAGATTTCATTCACGGTCATATGGGGCTGCCCCAGACCTGCGCGAACGCAGTACAAGAGCACCTGACTGGTAATTTGCAGTCAGGCTGCTTCCAAAGGATTGGAAGCAGCCTTTATTCGGCATAGTGTCAGGAGGGAGGAGCGATTACGCTACGCCGAATTTTAG
>QIIJ01000463.1 GCA_003232595.1 Aurantimonadaceae bacterium
CCGATCCGGTATTCCTTGAAATGCTACAGCAAACCATTGCTGATATTGCCAATACAATTGTGCAATTTGAGCCCGTGATCATGCTGATGGGCGGGCAAATTGAAAAACAGGCGCGGCGGAAACTGTCGGAGGCCATCGAAATCTGGAACATTCCGACCGAGGATCTGTGGTGCCGCGACTCCGGTCCGGTTTTTGTCAAGAACAACGCTGGTAAACTTGCAGTTTCACAATTCAATTTCAATGGATGGGGCAACAAACAGGTTCATGAATATGACGGAAAGATTGCAGGGCGTGTGGCGGAGCGTTTGGGACTGGATGTGCTGGACAACGGGCTTGTTGGGGAGGCAGGCGGGGTGGAGTTCGATGGCAAGGGCACTTTGATTGCCCATGAAAGCAGTTGGGTAAACATCAATCGCAACAAGGGTTCAAAATCTGAGATTGAGAAACTCCTGCTTGAGGCCGTTGGTGGCCGCAAAGTGATATGGGCACCGGGATTGGCGGGTGCCGATATTACCGATTATCATATTGATTCTCTTGCAAGATTTATCAGCCCCGGCAAGGTTCTTATTCAAATGCCCGACAAGGTTATAAGCGGCGACCCCTGGTCCGCTTCCGCTTTTGAAACCTACAATATCCTGAAAAATTCAACCGATGCCGATGGTCAAAAACTACAACTGGTGGCGATTCCTGAACCAACCATCACGCGGGTTACTTCAAACGAATTTGTTGCCTCCTATGTTAACTACTATATTTGCAACGGGGCAATCATAGCAGCTGAATATGGTGATCGGGAAAAGGACGAAGAAGCAGAAAAAAGCCTGGCTGAACTTTATCCGGGAAGACAGGTGGTGATGTTGAATATCGACCCAGTCGGGGAAGTTGGAGGCGGCGTTCATTGTACAACACAGCAGCAACCGTCAGCTTAAAATCCGATTAAACCGTATTTTCAAGGCCCAAACATTACCAAATTGAAATTTGCATCAAAACCAAAGTTCGGATAACAGAATTTTTATATCTGTGCTGGATAAATAACTTAGTTCAGCGACTGTGTTCCACAATTCTGCCCATATAAGGATGTTTGACAGACCCATGACGAGCGCCACAGACAATCTCGAAAAACCTTCACACCGATTTTCAATTGGATGGAAGTCCAGACACCTGATTGTGCTGGTTGTTGCTGTTATCGGCACATACCTGTTTCTGGAATCCCGGGCTCAGTGGTCAGAAATGCACCGCTGGAACCGGGCGATTGGCGATATGAGTCTGGTGATGATTGCCGTTTCGATGTCAATAGGGCCACTGGCCCGACTGATGCCACGATTGCGTACGGCCATTCCATGGCGGCGGGAACTTGGCATTTATGGTGTGATACTTGCGTTCATTCACACTATTATTATCCTTGCTGGATGGGTCGAGTGGGATCTGGTGCGGATTTTTGGTTATCAACTGCACCCGGAAGGCTTCTATGTGATGCTCCAGCACGGGTTTGGACTGGGCAATGTCATCGGCTTGATTGCCTTGTTTTACGGGTTGGTACTGGCGCTTTCGTCAAGTGACTGGTGCCAGCGGAAACTGGGTGGCAATGTCTGGAAGTTCCTGCAGCAAAGCTCCTATGTGCTGTGGATGCTTATTGTTGTCCATACAGCCTATTTTCTTTACCTGCATTTTCAGGACTATCACAGAAGTGTGCCTGAACCGAACTGGGCGCAGATACCGTTTGCAGTATTGGTGTCAGTCGTAATTGTTCTGCAACTGGCGGCCTTCATGAAAACCTGGAAATCCAGGCGAAGCGGGCAACGACGGACGGTTGAGGCTTAGAGGCTGTTTTCAAGACGGCAGCTGATTTTTTGCGAAAGTTAGAAATATCAAAGCCCGACTGGTTGCGTCATTGATTCTACAAGCGCGCCTGCAATTGTCGTTGCGGGCTGGTCCGAGCTTTTAGTCATCCAGAGTCCAGACTGCGTTTCGGGCCCTGTCTTTTCCAACTGGACAAGTTGACCGGCATCAATCATCGACTGACATAGCGGCAGAGAGGCGAGCAATACACCGGCATCTGCGCGGGCAGCATTGAGGGCGGTAATAAAACTGTCGAAATTCAAACTGGCAGTGCCTGCAAGCTTGATATTGTTTGCTGTTGCCCACCGGTTCCAGCCGAGTCGCGGGCCTTTGAGGGAAATACGAGGGAGTTTGCGCCAATCGCCGTCAGCTGCCGTTTCCAGCAGCATTTGCGTGCAAACAGGAGCAAGTGTTTCGCGATATATCCGGGTTGCTGTCTGCCCGGGCCAGTTACCGTCACCAAGCCGGAACTGCCAGTCATATTTGGCGCTGTCATAGTCCACATCGCGATGAATGGATGCGATTGAGATATCGAGATTTGGATGCTTGCGGCTTATGTTTGCAAGTCTCGGGACAATCCATAAATTGGCAACAGAGGCAGTGGCCACAAGCCGAATGTGCTGGCGATGGTGTGCAAACAGATCCACAGTTCCACGACGTAGTTCGCTCAGCGCACTGGCAACAATTGGCAGGTAGGCGTCGCCCTCTGCAGTTAGTTCAACACCTTTGTGCTTGCGTTTGAACAACGATGTTTGCAATCGCCCTTCAAGGGCAGTAATGCGCTGCGAAACTGCGGCCTGGGTCAGACCTATTTCTTTGCCCGCGGCTGTAAAACCCGACAGCCTGCCGGCAGCCTCAAATGCCCGCAACCATTCAAGTGGAGGAAGATTATTATTTCTCATAAGTCAAACCATGTCATTGTAACGAAATAGATTGTTTTACATTATGACAGATTTTGTTGTAGCTGCAAGAAATTGATTTGGTCGCGAGGTTGCTATGACCCAACATGCAAGTGTTGAAATTCAGGACGGCGGGAAGATCATTTCGCTCGAATTTTCGCCTGACCGGACCCTTCGATTTCATTCGGTATGGTTGCGGGACAATGTGGTTGACCCGGAAACACGCGACCAGGCCAATGGCCAGAGGCTGATTACCCTTTCGGAAATTCCCGGTGACACCATTGTCTCGGATGCCGGGATTGGGGATGGGCAATTGGTATTAACCTTTCAGCCGGAAAATAAAAAAACCAGCTTTTCTGTCGATTGGCTGCAAGGTAATGCCTATGACCGTAAATTTCCTGCCCGTATGGGCTGGATGGCAAAAACTGTCACAACCTGGGATGCGGGGTTGATGGCTGAAATGCCAGGCGGAAATTTCGAGGTGGTCAGCGCTGATCAAAACGCGCTTTGCCGGTGGCTTGAGCAAATTCGATGTCTTGGTTTTGCCAAATTGTCCAATTGTCCGGTGGAGGATCAGGCCCTCCTCAGGGTCGCGGGACTGTTTGGATATGTTCGCGAAACCAATTATGGCCGCCACTTTGAGGTGCGAACCGAAGTCAACCCGACCAACCTTGCCTATACCGGACTTGGTTTGCAGGCCCATACCGACAACCCCTATCGCGACCCCGTGCCGGGTGTGCAAATATTATACTGTCTTGAAAATTCAGCAGAGGGCGGCGATTCGATTGTTGTTGACGGTTTTCGGGCGGCGGAGCGATTGCTTGACGAAGACCCGGAAGGCTTTGATGCCATGAGCCGTTATTGCGCCCGGTTTGAATTTACAGGGACCAATGACACCTGGCTTAAATCAAGAAAGCCGATGATTGAACTTGCTCCTGATGGTGAATTGATTGGTGTGCGTTTCAACAACCGCTCTTCCGCGCCGATTACCGATGTGCCATTTGAGGTGATGGAAACATATTACCGTGCCTATCGACGATTTGGCGAACTTGTGGATGATGAAACAATGGGAGTCAGTTTTAAACTGGCACCTGGGGAGTGTTTTGTAGTTGACAACCGCCGGGTGCTGCATGCCCGCAAGGGGTATTCGGGCAGCGGGTCGCGGTGGTTGCAGGGGTGTTATGCCGATATGGACGGGTTATTGTCGACCCTTTCTGCACTTGAACAAAAAAGGGAACTTGTTAATGGCGACACCTGATTTTACCAAACTGAATGCTGATAACATTGTTGACTTTATCGGGGGCATTTTTCTTCGACGCGGGGCAGAAAGCTATCTTGGCGAAGAAGTTACAATGTCGCAGCACATGCTGCAGGCAGCCCGGTTGGCAGAGGAAGCCAGTTCGGGTGATGAGTTAACTGCTGCTGCTCTGCTACATGACATTGGCCACTATACCAACGAATTTCCCGAAGAGTTGCTTGAACTTGGCATTAACAACAGCCATGAGGATGCAGGTGCTGCCGTACTGGCACCGTTCTTTTCGGCCGCCATCACAGAGGCAGTTCGCTGCCACGTGGACGCCAAGCGCTATTTATGTGCAACTGACAAGGATTATTTGGGGAAATTGTCCATCGCTTCGGTGAAAACTCTTGGGTTGCAGGGCGGACCAATGAATGAAGACGAGGTTGCCGAATTTCGCAAACACCCGCACCTTGATGCAATCATCAAGGTGCGTATCTGGGATGATATGGGCAAAGTGAAAGATCATACCACACAGTCGTTTGAACATTACGCTCCGATGTTACAGCGTTCGGTTGATGCCTGCAGGTTGTAAATTTAGAGTGTCTGTTGCCAGGTTATCCCCAATTCACCGCTGATAATGCCCTCATACCGCCGCATTCATCACTTTAATGCGAACTATGGTATACGGTCAGAAATTGAAATCCTTTCCGTTTGACATGAAATGTGAACAAATGCAGGTATTTCAGTAATTTGTTAACCCTGTTTATTGTGCGGGCGTTAACGGATATATAGTTACTAAAATGCAACTTGAATCGATAAAGGGATAGAGGCTGTGCTGATATCATCATCCAGAATTGCCGGTAGCTACAATGGTAATTACATAGGTAAACTGGGCGGCGCACTGGTGCTTGCCGCCATGCTGGCCATTACCGGCTGTGCTGCCAAAAAGAACGTACCAAATACAGCGGCTGATTTGGGCCTGAATTCCGCCGCGCCCGGGTCGCAGCAGGATTTCACCGTCAATGTCGGTGATCGGGTATTTTTTGAAACCAACTCGTCCTCTTTGACTGCGACGGCCAGAACAACCCTTGATCGCCAGGCAACATGGCTTATTCGCTATACCAACTATCCGATTACTGTTGAAGGCCATGCAGATGAGCGCGGGACCCGGGAATATAATCTGGCGCTTGGAGCAAGGCGGGCATCGTCAACGCGAAATTATCTGGTGGCCAAGGGAATTCCCCGGAGCCGGATCAAGACAATTTCATTTGGCAAGGAACGCCCTGTTGCGGTGTGTAATGACATTTCCTGCTGGTCGCAAAATCGTCGTGGTGTAACTTTGTTGCGCGGCCCGACAAGCTGATTCCAGCAGTAAGACAATGGTATTGTACGGCGATCAAATTCTGGTCGCCGTTTTTTGTTCACCCTGTATTCACAAGACAACGGGCACAGTGGTAGATACAGAGTATCATTGAATTGAAGGAGATTGGGGATGAAGCTATTCAACAGCCTTGCAGCCGGAGTTTTTCTGGCACTTGCAACGGCAGCAAGCGCCAACGCATTTGTTGCTGGTGGAAGTGACAGAATTGTCGCCGGCGTCGATGCACGGCCACTTGTTTCCGAAAAACTTGTATATGGAGAGCCGCCGCCGATATTGCTGGCCCAGGCGCCTGCAGACAATGCAATCAGGGTTGATGAATTGACCGAGCAGGTACGCCGGTTAAACGGTAAAGTGGAAGAACTTACCTTTCAGCTTTTGCAATTGCAGGAGCAAATCCGCAAAATGCAGGAAGACAATGAATTCCGTTTTCAGGATCTTGAAGAAAAACATTCCGATGCTGGTGACCAACGCAATCCTTCTGTTGCGGAGGATCAGCGCCTGGGAAAACCGCAACCGTCTGATGATCTGCCGCAAGGCAATTCTTCAGACGGTGATACCCTATCAAGAACCGCCGAGGCACTCGGCGCTGCACCACGCAACCTTGGAACGCTTCGGTTTGATGCCCAGGGCAATGTAATTGAAGGCGCTGTTGGAAAGCCGCTTGATCTGACTGACCCGTCAGGACCGGCGGTCAGCCAGTTTCGTGACGGGGTGGGGATTGATACAACCAATATGGAACCCGGCCTGCTGCTAGCGCGTGGTCGCGATTATTTCGATAAAGGCGACTACGTTCTTGCGGAAAAAAACCTGCGTGAATTTATCGCAGCCTATCCGGAAGATAAAAACCGTCCCGAAGTGCAATACTGGCTCGGGCGCAGCCTGTTTGCCAATGGCGATTTTCATGGCGCGGCAACGGTTTTTCTGGATACTCATAATTCATACCCGGATGCCATGCGCGCACCGGATACCATGTTGCAACTGGGCCTGTCGATGGCGGGCCTCAACCAGCGGGAAATCGCCTGTGCCACCTATGCGGAAGTTTTAAAGCAATTTCCAAATGCCAATGAGAATATCAAGTCCCAGGTTGCTGTAGAGCGCGCCAGCGCCCGGTGCTGAACAGTGCCGGAAGCAGGAAATTCAAACATCGATACCGACACATTGTTTGCGCCCCTCGCCGGGGAGCATCATGTGCTTGCGGCCGTCTCCGGTGGCAGCGATTCGCTTGCTCTTCTGTATTTACTGCACCAGTGGTCAAGAGCGCGAAGCGGGCCGATTTTGAGTGCTGCTACTATTGACCACGGGCTACGCAAGGAGGCGCATGAAGAAGCACTCAAGGTGGGCGCGATCTGTGCCCGCCTTGGAATTGATCACAGGATTGAAACCTGGTCGGGTAAAAAGCCTGAAAGCGGTGTATCACAGGCTGCAAGAAATGCGCGATACAGACTGCTCTCAATGGCTGCCAATGATGCTGGAGCATCGACAATCGCGCTTGGCCATACAATTGAAGATCAGCATGAAACGGTGTTGATGCGGGCAGAGCGAACGGGATATTCCGAATTTTACCGGTGCCCGGATATGTCAACCGGCCGTGGCCTGGCAGGCATGCGACCGCAGGCCAGTTATTGCGGTCCGCCCGGTTTCGAACCGGTCAGACTTTTTCGTCCTTTGCTGTCGCTCACCCGAAGCGAATTGCGCCAGGTATTGACCGGTCTTGGTGTCGGATGGATTGAAGACCCGAGCAATGATAATCTTGACTTTGAACGGATCAGGATGCGGCGGGAGCTTGCGACGGGAACAAGTGAATTTCCTGATGCGCAAAGTGTCTATGTGTTTGCCAATCAGGTGGCTGTGTTACGGGCACAACTTGCCCGAGACTGCAGCAAGCTTGTTGCGCGTCATGTGCGGTTTTTGCCTGCCGGACTTGTTGAGCTTTCAGTCGGGGCACTCAACGGAGCCGCTGACAATGTTTCGTCCTATTTGTTACGGGTGCTGATATCGGTTGCCGGAGGTCGCCCCTATCTGGTGCCGTGCGCAGCAGCAGTTGAACTCGTTGCCCGGCTACGGGTTAATAAATCGTCGAAGCACACATTGGGCTCTGCGATCATTGAGCGGCGCGCAGACAAAATTCTATTGTGGCGGGAAGATCGGAATTTGCCAAAGATTGCAATAACCGATGGTTTCACAGATATGGCGATTGCTCCCGGCTATTTGCATCTCTTTTCCGATCGGCTGAACGTGAGGGAGAAAGTGCCGGGCGAACCCGCCGACCAGACCGAATTCAATAATGTCAGTGGGGGTCTGTCAATTGCCTATGATGGCAGAATTGTTTATCGGTTTTCAAAGCACCATCTTGATCAAGAACTTTTGATGGCACCGCTGGGGCTGGCGGGGGTTCAATATATCGAACAGGTTTCAGGTGTGCGGATGGGTGGCCCTTCCCGCAAGGCCCTGCGCACCCAGCCGGCGCTTATTTTGGGTGGCAATCCGGTATTTGCACCGTTTTCGAGGTGGAAAAAGCCCGGATTTGACGCCCCCGGATTCACCCGCTGGTCACCTGCAATCGAAATGTTTCAGGCAGATTGTGACGAGGACATGGTGACAGCGATTAACAATTGCCGTAAAGCATAATGGCATCTATTGACGCAATTTCGCCTTTGCACCTTGGCAATGCCGCAATAGCACCTTATCTTATAGATTGTGTGGCATCTGGACGGTGTTGCCAGCGTTACCATTCAGCCAGGACCTGTTATGAATCCGAATTATCGCAATCTCGCCCTGTGGGGACTGATCGCCCTTTTGTTGATCGCCCTGTTTCAATTGTTTCCAGCGTCGAGGCAAGCCAGCCAGACAACGGAAATCGGCTATTCGCAGTTTCTTGACGCCGTTAATGCTGACCGCATCAAATCGGTCACGATCACAGGAAACGAAATTGTTGGTAAATATAGCGATAGCGCGGCTGAATTCCAGACCTATTCGCCTGGCGATCCTGACCTGGTAAAACGCCTTGAGGCCAAAGGTGTTGCGATAAATGCACGCCCTGAAACTGATCCGAAAAACTCGTTTTTCGGTTATCTTCTGAACTGGCTGCCGATGATCCTGTTGATTGGCGTTTGGATATTCATCATGCGCCAGATGCAGGCCGGCTCCGGCAAGGCAATGGGTTTTGGCAAGTCAAAAGCCAAGTTGCTGACCGAGGCCCACGGCAAAGTCACCTTTGCAGATGTTGCCGGGATTGACGAGGCCAAAGCCGATCTTGAAGAGGTGGTAGAGTTTCTACGCGATCCGCAAAAATTTCAGCGACTTGGCGGCAAGATGCCCCATGGTGTGTTGCTTGTTGGGCCTCCTGGTACCGGTAAAACCCTGCTTGCGCGCTCTGTCGCCGGTGAAGCGAGTGTGCCGTTTTTCTCGATTTCCGGTTCTGATTTTGTTGAAATGTTTGTCGGCGTTGGTGCAAGCCGGGTGCGTGATATGTTTGAGCAGGGCAAGAAGAATGCCCCGTGTATTATCTTTATCGACGAAATTGATGCAGTTGGCCGTCATCGCGGTGCCGGTCTTGGCGGCGGCAATGACGAGCGCGAACAGACCCTCAACCAGTTGCTGGTGGAGATGGATGGCTTTGAAACCAATGAGGGCATCATTCTGATTGCGGCAACCAACCGTCCGGATGTGCTCGATCCTGCATTGTTGCGTCCCGGTCGTTTTGACCGTCAGGTTGTGGTGCCCAACCCGGACATTATGGGCCGCGAGAAAATATTAAGGGTTCATTCCAAGAATGTGCCACTTGCACCAAATGTCGATCTAAAGGTTGTGGCGCGCGGAACGCCAGGATTTTCCGGTGCTGATCTTGCCAATCTGGTCAATGAAGCGGCAATTCTGGCAGCCCGCCGTGAAAAGCGCATGGTGACCGCCCAGGAATTTGAAGACGCAAAAGACAAGGTCATGATGGGTGCCGAGCGCCGCTCGATGGCCATGACCGAGGAAGAAAAGCGCAACACGGCCTATCATGAGGCCGGCCATGCGCTTGTGGCAATCACCGTGCCTGCGGCTCATCCGGTTCATAAGGCGACAATCATTCCGCGCGGTCAGGCACTTGGCATGGTCATGCAATTGCCGGAGCGTGATGAAATTTCGATGTCATATGAACAGATGACATCACGTCTGGCGATCATGATGGGTGGACGGGTCGCAGAAGAACTTACTTTTGGCAAAAAGAATGTGACCTCCGGTGCATCATCTGACATCGAGCAGGCAACACGTCTTGCCCGTGCCATGGTGACCCAGTGGGGTTATTCCGATATTCTCGGCAAAGTTGCCTATGGTGAAAATCAGCAGGAGGTTTTCCTTGGCCATTCGGTTGCCCAGCAAAAAAATGTTTCAGAAGAAACCGCCCAGGTAATAGACAAGGAAGTGCTTCGGCTGGTTGACCAAGGTTTTGAAGAAGCCAAGAAAATTCTTACAAAACGCAAGAAAGACCTGGAAATTCTGGCACAGGGTCTGCTCGAATATGAAACGCTTTCCGGTGATGAAATCAATGACCTGATGGCCGGTAAACAGCCAACACGCGATTCCGGTGACGACACACCGCCAACGCGTGGATCTGCTGTTCCAAGTACCGGCTCAGCGCCCAAAAAAGGAAAGGGCAAATCACCGGATGCCGGTGGCATGGAACCACAACCTTCCTGATCATGACTGGCACTGCAATCAACGCTGAAATAGCTGATCCAGCAGCTGTTCGCATCTTGACAATCAAATATGTCAGCATGATAGATTGAACAGGTAAAACAAGCATGTTACCTATAATTAACCATGAAATATTTATTCACAAAGATTGATCCAAATCATAAACGAATAGGCGTATAACGCTATTGTTGGGGATTAGTGACAATTCAAGGACCCAAGAGCGGCCGAATGAATTGCGTAGCGTAGTATCGGGGGATCTAATGTCCAAACGCTATTTTGGAACTGACGGAATTCGAGGCTATGCAAACCGGTTTCCCATGACACCGGATGTTGCCATGAAAGTTGGAATGGCCGCCGGCCTGGCCTTTCAACGTGGTGACTACAAACACAGGGTGGTTATCGGCAAGGATACCAGGCTATCAGGTTATATGCTTGAAAATGCCATGGTGGCCGGATTTACCGCTGTCGGCATGAATGTATTTCTCCTTGGTCCTGTTCCCACGCCTGCCGTGGCAATGCTGACCCGGTCCATGAGGGCAGATATAGGTGTGATGATTTCCGCTTCACACAATGCCTATCATGACAACGGGATCAAGCTTTTCGGACCGAATGGATACAAGCTCTCCGATGAAATCGAATCGCGCATTGAAGCGATGATTGATGATGATCTCACTCCGCGGCTTGCCGGCAACGGTGATATTGGCCGGGCGACGCGGGTTGAAGGGGTTCATGACCGCTATATTGAATTTGCAAAACGCACATTGCCGCGCAAAATATCGTTGGAAGGATTGCGTATTGTTGTCGATTGCTCCAACGGTGCTGCATATAAGGTCGCGCCTGCCGCCCTTTGGGAACTTGGTGCTGAAGTTGTTGAAATCGGCACAGAGCCAAATGGCGTTAACATCAACCTTGATTGCGGATCAACCAATCCGGGAAATCTCGCGCGCAAGGTCATGGAAGTCCGTGCAGATATCGGTATCGCACTTGATGGTGATGCCGACAGGGTGATTATTGTCGATGAAAAGGGCAAAGTAATCGATGGCGATCAATTGATGGCTGTGGTTGCAGATTCCTGGAACAAGGACAACCGCCTGACATCCGGTGGCATTGTCACCACCATCATGTCAAATCTGGGCCTTGAACGCTATTTGCAAAGCATTAATCTGTCGATGGCACGAACCGCTGTTGGGGACCGTTATGTGGTCGAACACATGCGCGCCCATGGCTATAATGTTGGCGGTGAACAGTCCGGCCATATCGTTCTGGCCGACTATGCCACAACTGGCGACGGGCTTGTTGCTGCGCTGCAGGTATTGGCTGTGGTTCAATCAGAAGGCAAAAAGGTCAGTGAAATTTGCAGGCGCTTTGAACCGGTGCCACAAATACTGGAAAACGTACACTTCGATCAAGGCAAACCGCTTGAAGATAAAACGGTCATTGCAGCGATTGATCACGGCAACAGTGTGTTGGCAAAATCCGGTCGGCTTGTTATTCGCCCCTCTGGTACAGAACCGCTGATCCGGGTAATGGCCGAAGGCGATGACCAGGCGCTGATCAGAAATGTTGTTGACGATATTGTTGGGGCTCTCAGTGCCGTTGCTGCCTGACAACCTGTACTATCAAGATATTCCTTACCTGACTGTCAAAAAACCCTCGTAATCTGGGCTGAAAGCGTCCATTTTGGCGGAGATTTTCGCAATGGCACCTTGCAATTTGGGCAAATCGGCAGCCCTGTATTGAAATTCTGTCAGAAGCAGGAACAATTTAATCGATAAAAATCAAATGCTTAACGGGTGTTTCGCCCCTTGTTAATACATTGTTAAGATTAAAATTCTTGGTGAATAAATACAGTTAATCCCAACTTAACCAATTCAGATCAATATCCACCCCAACGTTAAAAGATCGCAGGTGTTTTGCCTTCGGTTTGGTTTGAAAGGAAATTGGTAATGGGAAGCCAGAAAAGTCTGTCAATCCTGGGGGCATTTGCAATTCTTGCAACCGCCTATTCGGCACAAGCAGCTGAAATTGTCCGGGAACCCCCGGTTGTTGAACTGCCGCCGGTTGAGAAATTCGGCGGATGGTATTTGCGCGGCGATATCGGATATGCCTCAGTCGATGCGGGCAGTGTTCTTTATTTCCAGGGCCCTACGCAAACTGGCGTTTTTCAAACCAGAGAAATTGACGAAACCTGGATGTTTGGCGTCGGTGTCGGCTATCAGATTAATGACTGGTTTAGGACAGACTGGACGGCGAACTACTATGCCCAGTCCGATTTCACCGGTTCATCAGCGCTTAATGTGCCTTGTTCCGACGGAACGCCAGGTGCAATCTGTTCCTATTCAGATAATTCCACATTCCAGGCAACCACGCTTATGGCCAATGCCTATGTCGACCTTGGTAACTTCAAGGGCTTCACGCCTTATCTTGGTGCCGGTATCGGTGGCGCATATGTCACCTGGGGAAGCCTTAACAATATTGAATCACCGGCATCAGGTGCGGTTCCGGTCGTACTGGCCAACGATGTCCACCCAGGACGTTCCGGCTGGCGCTTTGCCGTTGGTCTGCATGCAGGCGCATCATATGATATCAGCGAAAACCTGAAAATTGATGCCGGCTATTCCTATGTCAATATTACCGGCGGCGAAATGTTCGGGTTTGGAGCAGCCAGTGGTCTGGTTGGTACGCAGGGCTATAATTCCGACATTGAAATCCACACCTTCAAGGTAGGGCTGCGTTACCAGATTTGGTAGCAGCCGCCTGCTGACGATACCACAGCCGGGCCTTCTACGCAGGGGCCCGACTGAATTCTCTGAACACAGCACACAGGGGCAACATATCCATGGCCTACCGCAAGAAAATTACAACAATCGGCGCAGCATTGCTGTTTGCAATCACCTCCAGCGCATTCGCCGGTGATTATTATCCTCCAGAGGAGCTCGACGGTACGCCGGGCGGAACCACAGTTGAATTTGGTACCGGGTGGTATTTAAGAGGTGATATCGGTGGTAGCTTTAATGTTGTCGACCCGTCTTTCTCTCTCAATAATGTGCCCACTGGCCTTGATCTTGGTCGGACAGGATCCTTCAGTGTTGGTGCCGGTTACATTTTGAATGACTTTGTCCGCTTTGATGCGACAGTCGACCAGTTTGTCAATTTTGGTTTCAATGACCGACGTGCTATTGGTTGTGGAACCTGGGACAATGACAATAGTCTTCTGACGCCTGAAATACCTGTCACCGGGGCTTGTGACGAAACCCGGGCACTTGAGGCCAGCGCAACTGCCCTGATGATAAACGGCTATTTTGATCTCGGCAAATTCAATCGCTTCACTCCTTATGTTGGCGGTGGTGTTGGCATGGCCTATGTGCGGTGGGAAGATTACACCGAAATCGGGCGCTGTGTCGCCAGCAGCGGGACAGAATGTGGCAATGGAACTCTCCCCACAATTTACTCCAACACCTACGCGTCGAACAAGGAATGGAAACCTGCTGCTGCCATCATGGCAGGGTTCAGCTATGACATTACCAAAAATCTGAAACTCGATGCCGGTTATAAATTCACCTATATCAGCGGCGGTGATGCTTCCAATAATATTCCGGTCGGCGGCGGTTTCAGCAATCTTGAGTATGATTCGTTTAATATTCACCAGGTACGGGTTGGCCTGCGCTACGAAATATGGTGATTGTATAAATCCCAGATTGATTTGAATATGGCCCGGTTGATCCGGGCCTTTTTTGTTTGAAGTTAGATACCACCGTGTCCAACAATAACCGGTTCACGACGATTTCTGTCGTAAATGCGAATTAGCGCTTGACGGATAGACATACGCTCATTAATTGCCGCGATGGGCCACCCCTCCCCAACGAGGGGCTAACTATCTGTGAGGATAGCAAATATGACTGAACCTGCCATGCCGGCATTGCGCCCGGCTGATCCGTGTTTTTCATCCGGACCCACGACTAAAAGACCTGGCTGGTCGCTCGATGCTCTCAACAATGTGCTTTCAGGCCGCTCCCATCGCAGCAAGCCTGGCAAGGCAAAACTCAAACAGGCGATTGAACTTACACGCGAAGTCTTGTGTGTGCCCGATGATTATCGCATTGGCATTGTTCCGGCCTCTGATACCGGGGCTGTCGAGATGGCGCTTTGGTCGCTTTTGGGTGAGCGCGGGGTGGATGTTGCCGCCTGGGAGAGTTTTGGCGCTGATTGGATTACCGATGTTTTTGGGCAGCTAAAACTTGGCGATACCCGGGAATTTCTTGCTGATTTCGGCAAGCTGCCTGATCTTTCGCAACTGGATTTTGATCGGGATGTGATTTTCACCTGGAACGGCACCACATCGGGTGTAAGGGTTCCCAATGGGGATTTCATTCCGGCAGATCGCAAGGGCCTGACCATTTGCGATGCCACATCTGCCGCCTTTGCCCAGAACCTGGACTTTTCCAAACTTGATGTGACAACTTTCTCCTGGCAAAAGGTGCTTGGCGGCGAAGCTGCCCACGGCATGCTGGTGCTGTCGCCGCGGGCGGTTGAACGGCTTGAAACATACTCGCCACCCTGGCCCCTGCCCAAAATATTCCGCATGACAAAGGGCGGAGAACTGAATGAGGGCATATTTGAGGGAGCCACCATCAACACCCCGTCCATGCTGTGTGTTGAAGACTATCTTGACGCGCTGAACTGGGCCAAATCCATTGGCGGGCTGGATGGTCTTATGCAGCGGGCGGATGCCAATTTGGCCACTATTGCCAAGTGGGTGGATAAATCGCCATGGGTGGAATTCCTGGCTGAAGATATTGCCACCCGATCCAATACAGGCATCTGCCTTAAAATCGTTGATCCTGTGATTACCGGTCTTGATCAGGTTGGGCAGGTGGCTTTTGCCAAGGGCATTGTAGCACTTCTGGATGCGGAAAGCATTGCCTATGATATCGGTTCCTATGCCAAAGCGCCACCGGGTCTGCGCATCTGGGGGGCTGGTACTGTTGAACTGGCAAATATCAGAGCGCTTTTACCGTGGCTTGACTGGGGTTTCCAGATACAAAAATCGCGGCTCGGCTGACGTCATTTGCGAGTACAGACATGACGTTTTCCAAATTCAATTCAGTCTGATATCCACAGAACAAGCCGGATAGCAGCGCATTCTGCAAGGACAAGATTAATGAACAAACCACGCGTACTTATCTCGGATGCCCTTTCACAAACCGCGGTTCGGATATTTGAAGAAGCTGGCGTTGAGGTCGACTTCAAGCCTGAAACAGGCAAGGACAAGGACGAATTACATCGAATAATTGGCGATTATGACGGCCTTGCCATTCGTTCAGCAACCAAAGTGACCGAAAAGATTATTTCGGCTGCAACAAAACTCAAGATCGTCGGCCGCGCCGGTATCGGCGTCGACAATGTCGATATTCCTGCGGCCTCGCGCCGGGGTATAATTGTCATGAATACCCCGTTCGGCAACTCGATAACCACAGCGGAACATGCCGTATCGCTGATGATGGCAGTAGCGCGGCAGCTTCCCGCGGCAGATCTGTCCACCCAGGCCGGCAAGTGGGAGAAATCGAAATTCATGGGAGTGGAACTGACCAACAAGGTACTTGGCCTGATTGGCTGCGGCAATATCGGCTCCATCGTCGCGGACCGCGCAAAGGGTCTGCACATGAAGGTTATTGCTTTCGACCCGTTCCTGAGTGCTGATCGCGCTGCTGAATTGCAGATCGAAAAGGTCGATCTTGATGGATTGTTTGCGCGTGCTGATTTTATCTCCCTTCATACGCCACTGACCGACAAGACCCGCAATATCATTGATGCAGCCGCAATCGCCAAAATGAAATCCGGTGTGCGAATTATCAATTGCGCTCGCGGCGGTCTGGTGGTCGAGGCGGATCTGTCCGATGCGATCAGATCAGGAAAAGTAGCTGGTGCCGGGTTTGATGTGTTTGAAGTGGAACCGGCGAAAGATAGCCAGCTATTTGGCTTGCCCAATGTTGTTTGCACCCCGCATCTGGGGGCCTCAACAACCGAGGCCCAGGAAAATGTTGCCATTCAGGTGGCAGAGCAGATGGCAGACTATCTCATCAATGGTGCCGTCAGCAATGCGCTTAATATGCCATCGATATCTGCCGAGGAAGCACCAACACTGACACCATTTGTCAAGCTTGCAGAGGTGCTGGGCTCTTTTGCCGGGCAACTGACGGAATCACCGATCAAGGAAGTTGAAATTCTTTTTGACGGCCATGTGGCAGAAATGAACACCAAAGCATTGAGCAGTGCGGCATTGGCCGGATTACTGAAACCGCTGGTATCGGATGTCAACATGGTTTCCGCTCCTGTGATGATGAAAGAGCGCGGGGTCAAACTGATGGAATCGACCCGCAGCAAGTCCGGCGTGTTTGATGGTTATATGCGGTTGACTGTAGTGAGCGAAACCCAGAGCCGGTCTGTGGCGGGCACGGTGTTTTCCGACGGCAAGCCGCGCTTTATTCAAATCAAGGGTATCAATATGGAGGCAGAAGCAGGTCGCTATATGCTTTATACTACAAACCGCGATGCGCCAGGTATTATCGGCCTTTTGGGCATGACACTTGGCAGAGCCGGGGTCAATATTGCGAATTTTCACCTCGGGCGCGACAAGCAGGGCGGCAATGCAATTGCGTTGCTTTACCTTGATGCACCTATTCCAGATGATGTATTGTCTGTCGTTGGTGCCCAGCCGGAAATAGAACAGGCAAAGGCGTTGGAGTTTGATGTTTGATGGCATTTTACGGGCCACAGCCTAATTCATTCAACTTTCCTTTGCACCAGCGTAATCCCGCCAATCACCATAACCAGTGCAATCGCGTGATGCAGTCCAAGAGATTCGCCAAGCAACAGAACGGCAAGGATAGCGGCAAAAACCGGCAAGAGGTTGAAATATATTCCTGCAGCATTGGCTCCGAGTTTGCTTACTCCTTCAATGTAACATGCCTGGGCGATTACCGAAGCGAACAGACCGGTATAAACCACAGCTGCAATACCGGTTGTCGTTGTCGGGAATATCGCGGTGCCATTGTAGATTTCCCAACTCATGGCAATGGCTGAGGATATCAGGGCACCAATGAAAAGAGCTACCAGCAGGCTTAACCAGTGCAATTCAGGCTTGTTTTTGAGACCGATTGAGTAGCCGGAATAAAACAAAGCTGCAAAGAACATCATCATGTCGCCCCGGTTGAGCGATTGCTCCAGAAGCAGGGAGGGGTTGCCATCGGTGATGACCAGCACCACGCCAATCAGGGTGAGGCAAAATCCGATAATCTGCGCCGGGCCGAATCGTAGCCGGTAAAGCAACAGGTTGCCAAGAAATATCATCAATGGCATCGCGGATTGCTCAATTGCCACATTGAACGCAGTTGTATAGTGCAGGGCGGAATAAAGCAGAATGTTAAACCCTGTATAGCCAACCGCACCCATCGCCAAAAGATAGGGCATGTTTTTACGAATAACCGGCCAGTCTGCGCGGATGTGTTTTTGCGCAAACAGGATTACAACCAAAAAAGCAAAGGCCCAGCGGGAAAATGTCAGAACCATCGGTGAAATGTGGCCGACTGCATATTTGCCCATCACCGCATTGCCAGCCCAGATCAATGAAGTAACAACCAGCAGAAAATGTGGTCGAATCACCTGCCATTTTCCGGTCTTTGTCGGGGTCAATGACATTGTTTTTCCATCATTTGATCTTATTCATTCAGGCGGAGAGAATATCCGCCGATTTGATGAGTTTGTAGGTGATTGAAACGTTGAATTCAATTGTCAGGGGGTCGCGTTTGAATTGGCTTGCAGCTATAACCCATAAGCTTTTGAAGGCGAATTGTCTTGAAGTAATTTGGTATTCTGCAAGTGGTGGCACAGGGGAATAATATGGTCAATGTGGTGGTTGTCGGCTCGCAATGGGGTGATGAGGGCAAGGGTAAAATTGTCGACTGGCTGTCTGAACGCGCCGACGTGGTGGTGCGGTTTCAGGGCGGGCACAATGCTGGCCACACACTGGTCATTGGCGATGTTGTCTACAAGTTAAGTGTATTGCCTTCCGGGGTCGTCCGTAAAAACACCATTGGCGTGATCGGTAACGGGGTTGTGATTGACCCCCATGCGCTGGTGGCCGAAATTGCCACACTCAAGGCACAAGGTGTTGAGGTGACCCCTGAAAACCTGCAGATTGCGGATAATGCGACACTTATTTTGTCGGTTCACCGTGATCTGGACGGCCTGCGCGAGGATGCAAGTGCAAAGGGCACCAAGATAGGCACCACAAGACGGGGCATTGGCCCGGCTTATGAGGACAAGGTTGGCAGGCGGGCAATCCGGGTGATGGATCTGGCCAATCCGGAAACACTTCCGGCAAAGATTGACCGGTTGTTGACCC
>QIIJ01000038.1 GCA_003232595.1 Aurantimonadaceae bacterium
ATAATGCGCTGGTAGCGGCCCTGGTCGGCATTGACCCGGCTTTCAACCGAAGGGGTTGCAGAGGCCAGAATGACTGGAATATCGTTGATTGAAGCACGCACCACGGCCATGTCACGGGCATTATAAAACACCCGATCCTGCTGTTTATAGGCGGCATCATGTTCTTCATCGACGATAATCAGGCCGAGATTTTCGAACGGCAGAAACAGCGCCGAGCGCGCACCGGCAACAACCCGTACCTCGCCGGTAGCGATCTGGCGCCAGGTCTTTTCGCGCTTTTTGGGGTTTAGCCCTGAATGCCATTCGGCGGGCGGTGCGCCAAAACGCTGTTCGAAGCGATCGAGAAAAGTGGTGGTGAGTGCAATCTCCGGCAACAATATCAAAACCTGCCGGTCGCGGCGCAGGGCATCGGCTATGGCCTCAAAATATACCTCAGTCTTGCCGGAGCCTGTTATGCCGTCAATGAGGGCGACGGCAAATTTGTCCGCTGCCATCATTTTTTTTAGCTGGTTTGCGGCATCCCGCTGTTCATCGGCCAGAATGCTGGCCTGATGGTCCGGGTCGGGACGTGCCACTACCGGCGGTGGCGGGATCAGGGCTTTTTCAAAACACCCAAGCTTGATCAGCCCGTTGATGACTGACACACTTGTGCCGGCTGCGTGGGCAAGGCCGGAGCGCGACCAGGCAAGGCCGGCCATCGCCTCATCGCCGGTGACAAGATCGATCACCCTTTTGCGCGCTGAAGTTAGCCTTTCAGGTGGCGGGCCCTGCCAGCGGTATGCCTCCATCGGCCTTTCAGGTTCAAGCGCTGCTGGCACCCTTAAAATCATGCGCAATACCATGCCAGGGGGCGACAATGTGTAATTGGCGATCCATTCAATGAATTTGCGCAATTCATGCCTGATTGGCGGGCAATCGAATTTCTGCTTGATATCGCGCAGTTTATTGGCATCGACGGTGTCGCTTTCTCCATCCCAGACGACGGCTGCAACCAGGCGCGGCCCCAGTGGCACCTGAACAATATCGCCAGGGCGCAGGTCCATGCCTTGCGGTACGCTGTAGGAATAAGCGCGATCTGCCGGAATAGGCACGAGGACCGGGACACTATCGGGGGGTTCAGGCAAGATGATTCCTTTTGAATTCATTTTGCAGTTCATTTAAGGTAAAGGAAAGCCTAATGGCATGTGATGCCATTTCGCACCCTCAGTTTTCCAGGAAGCAAACATGAAATTTTTTATCGATACCGCAGATGTTGGCGAAATCCGCAGCTGGAATGAAACCGGCCTGATAGACGGGGTCACCACTAACCCATCGCTAATCCTGAAATCTGGTCGCGACATTAATGAAGCGCTTGCAGAAATCTGCGATATTGTTGCGGGGCCTGTATCCGGTGAGGTGACGGCGCTTGATACGGCCGGCATGATTTCACAAGGCAAGACGCTTGCCAAAATCGCCTCCAATATCTGCATCAAACTGCCGCTTACTCTAGACGGGCTGAAAGCCTGCAAGGCACTGACCGGTGAGGGGTTCAAGACCAATGTGACCTTGTGTTTTTCCGCCAATCAGGCGCTGCTTGCGGCCAAGGCAGGGGCCACCTTTGTCTCGCCGTTCATCGGGCGGCTGGATGATATCAATATCGACGGGATGGAATTGATCGAGGAAATCCGGGCTATTTTTGATAATTATGACTTCAAAACCGAAATCCTGGCCGCATCCCTGCGCACTGCCAACCATGTCAAGGATTGCGCGATTTCGGGTGCGGATGTGGCGACCATTCCGCCTTCGACACTGGAAAAACTGGTGGCCCATCCACTCACCGACAAAGGACTTGCCGCCTTTCTGGCTGATTGGGAAAAAACCGGCCAGTCAATCGGATAGGGTGTCAAAGCCGGTCAGGCAGCTGCCTGACAGTGCTCTACCGGCCATCTGTCGTCGGGCCAAAGGTCGATCAACACGCCCGATACGTCGTCGGAAAAATCATCAGCGCCGTGAACTTTGGACATCTCCTCTATCAGGCAGGAAGGAAATTTCTCAAGGTTTTCACCTGCCTTGCGGGCGAACAGTTCGCTCAACCCTTCCTCGTCCCAGAGCGAGCCGTCGGGTCGTTCGCATTCGGTGATACCGTCTGAATAGAGGAAAAGGCGATCCTTTTTTTGCAAATCGAATTCAATCGTATCGTATTCTGCAAAAGAAAACAGGCCAACAGGCACACCGCCCTCACCGACATATTCAACGCTTCCGTCCTGGTGTAGTAAAACCGGATTGGGGTGGCCTGCCTGGCACATGCGCACTTTGCAGGTCTTGCGGTTTACAATGGCATAAACCATGGTGAAATACTGGTCTGTTTCTGAATCATCCTGATGACGACGGTTGAGCTCGGTCATCAATTCGTCGGGTTCACGTAACCGCAATTGGCCATCCGATGTGGGTTCAAACGCAAGATTTGCCCATGGATCATAAGGATTGAGCGACTGGGCCAGCGTTACGGTTTTTAGTGCCGAGGATACGCCGTGGCCGGCAACGTCGATAGAATAAATACCGATTTCATCGGCGGATACCGGGAAATAACCGACAAGATCACCACCTATAAAAGCGCAAGGTTTGTAGACGGTAGCAATACTCCACTGGTCGAATTGGTGATATTCCGGCGGGATGTAAACCTGTTGCAATTTTGCCGCTGCACGCAAATCGTCTTCAAGCTGGTCGTGAATGGCGCGAAGACGCAAATGCGCCCGGTCCAGTTCGTCATTTCGGTTGATCAGCCCCTGTTGCAATTCAACAATGCGCAATCCCGATTGCATGCGGGCAAAAAGCTCCTCTTTGTGCAGGGGTTTTGACAGGAAATCGTCAGCGCCCGCGCGCAAACCTGCCGAGACATCCGCCTTGTCCGACTTGGAGGTCAGCAGGATCAGGTAGATATTGCCATCAGGATGGTTTTTGCGTATCTGGCGGCATAATTCCGGGCCGCTGATCCCGGGCATAATCCAATCGCTTATGATGAAGGAAGGCGGATTGTCGCCGATAATGGCCAGCGCCTGCTCTCCGTCCTCGGCTGTGAGCACATCATACCCGGCAGATTTGAGCAGCGCCTTGAGTGTCACCCTTTGCGATCTTGAATCGTCAACCACCAAAACCCGCTTCAGCGGATTATCAGGTGAAATTTTGTCAAATGTATCTGAAATTTCCATATTCGTAGCTATCCCCGTTGTCGTGCCTTTGTTCAGTGTCCCGATACTGAAGTGTGTAGTACTTGTTTTACAACTAAAGATTTAAACCAATGTGCGGAGAACTCTGCAACTTTGAGGCGATTTGTTAGCAGGCGGTTAACTGCATCGCGCATTGGCAGTAATTGTACTTGATACACTGTGCAGGAGGGGCAGCCTGGTAGTGGCGCATTGAGCGGGCTTAGATATTTTGCCGCTGTTATGCCAAATTACAACTATCAGTAGTTAAAAATATAAAAACACCATAGTGTTGATAATTAGACGATTCGTTTACGATTCATTAACAACACACAACCATTAGTGGTGTGGCGAGAGATATCAATCAATTAAACAGGGTGTTCTATGGCCGTTGTGTCGATTAGAAAACAGGAAGTCGGGTTTGATAAGCCCGATGGTCAAAGCGTTTTTGAGGCGATGGAGTATTTTCTAAAATACTCCCGCCTTGTTACACCCAGCGACGCAAGCAAGCAGGACGTCATGCATGCGCTCGGCAATGCGGTTCGCAACCGGCTGATTGACTGCCTGATTGAGACCGAACAGCGAATTCTCGCCAGTGGCAGTAAGCGGGTCCACTACCTTTCGATGGAATTTCTGGTCGGCAGGCTTCTGGAGAACAACATCATAAACCTGCAACTGGTGGATGAATGTGAAACGGCTGCCGGGGCGCTTGGTTATTCGCTCGAAGAATTGTTTGATGCGGAATATGATCCGGCACTCGGCAATGGCGGGCTCGGACGGCTTGCGGCCTGTTTTGTTGATTCAATGGCAACGCTTGGCATTCCGGGCTTCGGTTACGGCATCAACTATGAATTCGGTCTTTTCAGGCAGAAATTTTCCAATGGATATCAGCGAGAAGAGCCGGACCACTGGCTGATTGACGGTACGCCATGGAATATCGAACGCCCCAATGAAAAAATTGTTGTGCCGCTTTATGGCAAGGTCGAAAATTTCGAAGACCACAATGGTAATCAGGGTCCGGTCTGGATCGACTGGGATGTGGTGATCGGCGTTCCCCACGATATGCCAATTGCCGGTTATCGCGGCAAGGCGGTCAATACCCTCAGGCTCTATTCCGCCCGCTCTTCGGATGAATTCAATATATCGATTTTCAATGAGGGCGATTATTTCAAGGCAGTTGAAGGCAAGATTTCCTCAGAGCGGATTTCCAAAATTCTTTACCCTGAAGATTCGGTCTCGTCCGGTCGTGAACTACGGCTGATCCAGGAATATTTTCTGGTCTCCTGTGCAGTGCAGGACATTGTGCGCCGTCACAAAAAACAGCATGGCGATCTCGACAGTTTTGCCGAGAAACAGGCAATCCAGTTGAACGACACTCACCCGGCGCTGACGGTTGTGGAACTGATGCGGGTGCTGGTCGATGAAAATTCCATCGGCTGGGACCGCGCCTGGGAAATCACCAACGCGACCTGCGCCTATACCAATCACACATTGTTGCCTGAAGCACTGGAAACCTGGCCTGTATCAATGGTCGAAACGGTTATTCCGCGCCATATGCAGATTATCCGCGAGATCGATCGCCGGTTCAATCTGGAGCTTGAGGAACAGTTTCCCGATGATATGGAAACCCAGTCAAAACTGTCCGTAATTGGTCTCCAAAGCGGCCAGTCGGGTGCGGCGACTGCTGACAGCGCACTGGTGCGTATGGCGAGCCTCTCCATGCTCGGGTGTCACTCAATCAACGGCGTTGCCGCCCTTCATTCAGAACTGGTGAAAACCAATCTGGCACCTGATTACAACCGGTTGTGGCCGGAAAAATTCAACAACAAGACCAATGGCGTTACCCCCCGCCGCTGGCTTCTGCAATGCAACAGGCCGCTCTCAAAGTTGTTTACCCAGAAGATTGGCTCAGACTGGATCACCAATCTTGGTAAACTTGAAGAACTTAAATATTTTGCGGACGATGAAGGATTTCTTGCAAGCCTCAGGGAGGCTAAAAAGACCAATAAATTGCGCCTAGCGGACTATATTCAACATACTTCCGGGTTGGTGGTCGACACCAACTCGATGTTTGATGTGCAGGCAAAACGCATTCATGAGTACAAACGCCAGCTGATGATGGCGCTCTATGTCGCTCATTTGTATCTGAAAATCCGCAATGAGGGTCTGGAGCTTCCCTCAAGCCGCACATTCATTTTCGGCGGTAAAGCGGCACCTGGTTACTTTATCGCCAAACGGATCATCAAGCTGATAAACTCGCTTGCAACAATCATCGAAAATGATCCGGTTGTCTCCCAGCAGATCAAGGTGGTTTTTCTGCCTGATTACAAGGTTTCGGTAGCTGAAAAACTGATGCCTGCCGCCGATCTTTCCGAACAGATTTCCACTGCCGGTTTTGAAGCCTCCGGCACCGGCAATATGAAATTTGCGATGAATGGCGCGCTCACCGTCGGCACGCTTGACGGTGCCAATGTGGAAATCGAGGAGGAAGTCGGGTCTGAGAATATTTACATCTTCGGCATGACTGCCGGCGAAGTTGAGCATTCGCGGGTTTCCGGTCGTTATGCCGCCAGTGAAATCTATCAGAACGATCCCGACCTCGCAGCCGTAATTGATGCCCTTGCCTCGGGCACTTTCTGCCCGGATGAGCCCGGCGTGTTTGAACCGATCGCCAATTCTTTGATGGTTGAGGGCGATTATTTCAGGGTGCTGGGTGATTTCCGTGCCTATCTGGATATCCAGGAAGTGATTGGCAAAGACTATCTCGATCAGGATTTGTGGACCCGCAAGGTGCTGCAGAACATTGCCCACATGGGTAAATTCTCATCGGACAGAACCATCTCGGAATATGCATCCGACATCTGGAAACTCAAGGCATTTGAATAGTCAAACGACTTGGGGCTACAGAAATTCATCATTGAACAAGGAGCAATATCAATGATCATCAATACAACCAACCAAAATGACCTCAGTATTCTGGAGGTTATGAACAACAGGATTGATTCATCCTCCGCCGTGGAGTTCAAGGACCACCTGAAAGGCATCATCGACGATGGCAATCACCAACTGGTGCTTGATCTTGGCCGGGTGGATTTCATCGACAGTAGCGGCATTGGCGCCATTGTCGGTGTGCTGAAATATCTCGGCCAGAAAGGCACGATTGCGATTGTCGGTATGTCACAGACCGTTGACCGGGTTTTCCGGCTGACCCGTATGGACCGGGTATTCTCCATCTATCCAACCGTTGAAGATGCGGTGGCGTCCAAATAGCCACCAAAACCCCGGAGAGATTTCATGAAAGCCATTGTGCTTTGCGCCGGCATGGGGACGCGGGTTCAACCGGTCACCTTCCCGGTTCCCAAATCGAGGATCAATATCATCGACAAGCCAATCCTTTCCTTCATTCTCAGCCACCTCAAATCGGCAGGTGAACCGGCCGAAAAAATCCATGACACAAGATTTACCGGGAAGGTTGGTGACAGCCGCGAACAGTCGGATTGCGTATTTTCTTCCGCCCGGCGAACAAAGGAGGAAATCAATGGCAATACCGGCCTGTTATCTGCCTGAGGAGGCACAGGAAATTGTCGGCGAAGATCAGGTGGCATGGGGTGCACGCCGTATAATTAAAAGCAGGCTGGAGGAAATTCAGCCCGTCTGTGAATTGATCCAGTCCTATTGTGAGTTGCGCTCTAACGCCGATTCCGCAGTGCCGATGCTCGGCGCTGACATGAACCTCGTGCTGACCGAGTTGCTGACCAATATTGTTCTGCATGCCTATGAAAAAAGACCAGACAGAAATATCGAGGCCCGTGCCCGATTTACGGGTGAATTTCTCGAGCTGCTGATTATAGATCAGGGAACGGAATTGCCATCCTCGGTTCTCGAAGGTGCAGAAATAGATTTTGATGGTGAAGATATTTTCGAACTGCCGGAAGGCGGGTTCGGCTGGGGCATTGTTCATGCGATTATCGATAAAATCGAATATCAGCGTGTGAATGATACAAACAGGCTTTTGCTGCGGAAAAATATCTTTTTCAACCGGGAGGGCCGATGAAAAAAATACTTTTTGTCGGCTCTGAATTTTATCCCTACATCAAAACCGGTGGTTTGGGAGATGCGATTGCATCTCTTTTGCGCGCTGTCCAGGTTTCCGGTAAACAGGCCACCATTCTGCTTCCTGGCTACCGTGCGATTACAGAAAACATTGTGCATGTTCATGAGGTGCATGAGGTATTAATCCCGTTTTCGGTGGTGATCAGGGCGCGGTTGAAAAAAGTCACGCTCAAAAGGCAAAATGCGCCGTTATGGGTACTTGACAGTGCTCCGTTTTTTCATCAGCCGGGTGGCATCTACGACGAAACAGACAACACCGAAGGCCACCTCAATACCTTGCGTTTTGCCATGCTGGCCTGGGCGGCGTCAGAACTTGCCTGCGGTACGATCACCAACTGGAAAGCCGATATTGTCCATTGCCATGACTGGCATGCGGCGCTGGTACCGGTATTCATCAGGAAAAAGTACAGCGGATTGCCTGGTGGTGGTCTGCTGGATGACAAGCGGCCAAAATCTCTGCTTACCATCCATAATCTTGCCTTTCAGGGTCACTGTTACCGGCAATATCTGGGCATTCTGGGGCTGGAGGCCTTCAATGTTAATGATGCTCAATTGAACAATCCGATGACCAGCTTTCTGGCGCTGGGAATTGCCCATGCGGACAGGATTTCCACCGTCAGTCCTACTTACGCAAAAGAAATTCTCAGCGAGGAATATGGCTGCGGGCTGCAACACAAGCTCGCGAGCTGTGGCGTTCGCGGCATCTTGAATGGTGTCGATTACAATGTGTGGCATCCGCAAACCGATCCGGCGCTGGATAATGTCGGCTACAGCTTTGACGCTGATACCCGCAGTTCCATAAAGCTCGGGTTGCAAAGAGACCTTGGCCTCAAGCCGCACGCCGATATCCCGCTATTATCTTTCACCAATCGGCTGACTCATCAAAAAATGGCTGATGTGCTGATAGAGGCCATTCCCCGATTGATGGAGAAAGGCGTTCAGATTACCGCGATGGGTGAAGGTCAGGACGAATATGTTGAGCAATTCATTCGCGCGGCCGGATCACACAAGGGGCAATTTTCCTATGTGGAGAAGTTCAGCGAAGTCATGGAGCACCGCATTCATGCAGGTGCTGATATCTGCCTGTCACCATCGCGGTTTGAACCCTGCGGTCTCAACCCGCTTTATGCCATGCGCTACGGCAGTATACCTGTTGTACGGGCAACCGGAGGCCTGTGCGATACGGTGGTTGATGCAAATTTGCAATCAATCCGGTCGGGCGATGCCAATGGGATTACATTTAAAAATGCAAATCTCAATGGCTTGCTGTCAGCAATCGACGGCGCTTTGACGCTGTTCAGCAATAAGCCGGAGTGGATGAAGCTGCAGAAGAACGCCATGAATGCTTCGTTTTTGTGGCAAAAGGCTGCGATTGATTATTGCGAAATATATGATGAGTTGACCAAAAAAACAGACGAAAAACTGGTGATCGCTGCTTGCAATACACAGGACCAGGCTGACGCCGGTACCCTTGCGGTGTTGCAGGATGAAGCCCTTAAACCTCAGCCGGAGCTACCGGCATTTGCCCCGCTCTTAAATGCCGTCGGCGCCGATTAACCCATGATGATTGCAGAAATGCGTGAAGTTCCCGAAGACGAGCCAGCCAAGTCGATTTTCGGACCGACTGACAATGGCAATAACAGCTGGACATTCAGCATTCACTCACCGAAAGCGAAATCGGTCAGGCTGACATTCAGCAATGACCGTATCAACTGGTTTTCGTGCAATATGGAGCCTGTTTCGGAAGGTTTATATCAATGCACAGACCGGCGCATTCGACCGGGCGCACGCTACTGGTATGTGCTTGATGATGAGCATGGTTATCCCGACCCCTGGTCACGGTGTCAGCCTGATGGCCCCCAACAGGCATCGCAACTTGTTGATGAGAATGCCTTTTACTGGAATGACAGGCAATGGAAAGGCAGGCCCTGGCATGAGGCGGTGATCTATGAGTTGCATGTGGGTACATTTACACACGAGGGGACTTTTCTGGCAGCTATATCGCGGTTGCACCAGTTGCACGATCTGGGCATCACCGCCCTGCAGATCATGCCGGTATGGACAAGCCCCGCCGGAATTAGCTGGGGCTATGACTGCAATTATCTGTTTTCGGTCAACGCTTCCTATGGTTCGGTGGATGATTTTAAATCACTGATTGATGCAGCCCATGTGCTGGGCATTCAGGTGTTGCTCGATGTGGTCTACAACCATCTGGGGATTGAGGGGAATTACCTGGAAAAATTTAATCCCTGCCTGCTTTCCGCAAAAGGCGAGAGCCTGTGGGGTCAGAAACTTGATTTTGATGGTACAAATTCCACTGCCGCGCGAGAAATGATTGTTGCCAATGCCCTGTTCTGGCTGGAACAGTTTCACCTCGACGGGCTGCGGATTGACTCGCCTGTATCTATCGATGACAAATCCCGCACCCATATTCTGGAGGAATTGGCGCTTGCGGTTCAATCCCGGTTCAACGGACGGCGTGAAATCCATCTGGTGCTGGAAAATGATCATTATGTCGGGCGTCTTGCAGGGGTTGAGGGAAAATCACTTTATCAGGCAAGCCTCAATATCAAGGCCAGCGAGTTGCTTAATACAGTTGCCAAAACGGGCAATTTGACATCGGATGTCGGCGATATTGATCAACTGGTAAAAAGCCTTGCGGCCGGGGCCAACTTTGACTTTTGCAATGAGTGGCCAAAAAGGACCAGTTTTAACGATAAATTGCAGGCCGACCGGCAAATTTTGTGCCTGCAAAATCATGACCTTGTTGGCAACCGGCAAACCCCGTCGCGTATCTGGCAAGGTCTTGAAAGCAGCATTGGTGATCTGCTTTTGTCGATCATCTGTCTTACACCGGCAAGCCCGCAGTTTTTTATGGGCGATGAAATTGGCTGCCACCAGCCGTTCCCGTTTTTCTGCCGGTTTTTAGATGTGTCGGAAGCAAAGATTTTGGCGGGAAGGCAGAGGGATTTTAATATCGCACCGGATGCAGAAGGGTTTTTCAATCCGTTTGATGAGGCATCGATCAGGGCGGCGACCATCTCCTGGCCGGGCGGGCGTGAAGTGGCCCTGGCAAAAAATTACAAGGCAATCAGAAACCTGCTCAAAACAAGACGGCGATATATTCATCCGCTTGCCTGTAAGGGTCGTGTTGCCGGTGCAACAACAAGCCATGCCTTCGATCATCAAGGTGTGATCTGGCACTATGACCACGGCTGGCAACTGGGATTTGAGTGGGGCCGGAAGCTGCAGGATTTTACCCGGGAAACCGGTAAGGTCATCCATGAGTTACAGAGTGATCATTGGGTGGCAAGGTGGTGGGTTGAGACCCAATGAGCACGCGTCATGCTGCAAAAATCCTACAATAATAATTTCGGCAGGCGTATCCGCGTTCGCAGGGCGACCGCATCGGCTATTGAGAAAAATATCGCCAATCCTCGGTCGTCAATGTATCGCGTTGATCGTTTTATTGCCGATTATCAGAAAGCGAATCCAGAACCGTCGGTTTGACCGGCAGTTTACAATAGTAAAAACAAGGTCGCCTTGGTGGCCCATTTTTGTGTGGCAAAACAGGTGCGAAACACAGATTGTTAACTATGCACTTATAAAGTGCAAGGTATAAAAAATCGTAATATGGTTGCGCAATGATTCGAAATTCACACTGGGAAAATCGCTTTGGGGGTTCTGCTGCGGACAGACGCACTGGCAATCGTGTTGTGTTGTGCGGGGACTTCGCTGATGACAAGGGCAGCGGGCGGTTTGTATTGGTGCGCCGTGAACAGGAGGGTTTTTCCAGATCGGTGGATTTTGTTCCCGACAGGGACGGCATTGCAGCGATCAATAAACCGACACCTGAAAAACATCAGCGGCCTGGAGGGGGTAAAAACAGACTTCAGCTCGATTATCAGCTGTCCGTCGACCCGCTTGAGGGGTGTTCGGTAAAGTGTATTTATGTATCAATATTACCCGGCGAAAACCTGCCTCGTGAAACTTCACTCAGGCTTTCCTGGCGTGGCGAAGGTACAGCAATTCTCAATGATCCGGATGGTGCTGTGGAAGCATCACAAGATGGTACTTCGATCAATCAGGGCGAGCCATTGAATATTGCCGGAATCCGCCCTGATAGTGACGGGTGGAAGATTGTCATCCCGACCAATTCGGTTTCAATATTCATTGATTTTGGCGATTGCGAATACAGCACAGAAATTTCTGAAATAGCCGTCATTGTTGATGCAGACTTTTCCCGGCGCGCTGGCGTATCAAAGATTGAAGCACCTGCGGCAAGCCGTAATGCGCCTGTAAGAATTCCTCCAAAACAGGTGCTTGAGCTTATAGAGCAGGCGGAGTCAGTTGTCCTGAATGCAGACCCGGCAGACCATACCGATAGCGACGTTTCCGGGATTGAGCCTTCGTTGGATGTCCCGGAGAATCCCAGCATCGCAAGAGTGCCACTGCCTGTCACTGACGGTACGGATACGCCGGGTGTTTTGGCGGTCAACAGCGAAAAAATCGGCGTTTTTTGCGGAGAAGATATCATTCTTGGAACCGCGGGCCTGTTTGAGGCGGCGCTTGTAAGTGTCGAATCCTACGTTTCGATCAATCTGCCGGACTGGCTGTTTCTCGACCAGATGAGCGGTGACATCATGGGGGCAGTTCCGGTAAGTGCAGCAAAAGAGCCGCCGGTTGAATTTACGGTTTACGCGGTTGATGGAAAAGGTGGTTCTGCAAAGGCCGCCATAGAAATGGAATGTTACGAAGAACAGGCTGGTATTCCCGGTTTTCATGACCATGATATACAAGAAAATATGCCGGTGATGATCGATGCAAGCGAGTTATTTTCAGGCTTCGGACTCGATGTGGAAAACCTTGAATTTACAGCAACAGGCCTCCCTGAAGGGCTAGCGATAGATGCGGAATCAGGGGTCATATCCGGTGCTGTCCTTGCCGGAGCTGCAAGCAGTGAACCCTATGAGATTGTGGTAACAGGGGCAGACAGCCTTGCTAAGAGTGGTGGGTTCGCCATGCGATTCCTTATTCAGGTGAACTCCGGGGAGGCCGCCAAAACGCTTGAAGGCAATATGGATATCCTGGCTGCGATTGACAAATTATACCGTTCGAACCTGGAGTGCGAGCACATTCTTGCATCCAATCTTATGAGCTCGCCCGGAGAATTTGCAACCACCAGCACCCTGTCGGCGAGCCACCATCCCGGGTCCGGTTTCTCTGGCGGGGAGGGTGATCTTAAAATTGAGGCATTTACCCCGCGGCGAACAGTGTATCTGCACCTCAATCAACTGCCAAATGATAGCGGACCTGCGCATGGGCAGCTCTATGCCGCGCGCCTGCCCGGAACAGACAATCTGCCTGACTGGATAAAATTCACTCCGCACGGTTTTGCTTCTATCCAATGCTCGCCCGAGCGGCAGTTTGTTGATCTTGAAATCGATGTGACAAAACCGGATGGCAAAACCCGCACCCACGATATCAGGATTAATACTTATACAGGTGACGTTCAGCCGGGAAATAACCGCTGGCTGTCGTCGGTTGAGCACCAACTGGCTGAGGCAGTGGCTGTGTGATCCTGAATGCCTCAGTGATTCTGCAGGGTGCGGATACGCAACTGGGTGATGCGGTTTTTTTCGCGTTTCAATATGACAAACCGTTTGCCATAGAAGGTAAAGGTCTGCTTTTCTTCCGGTATCATCTGCGCCTCGTGAATGACCAGGCCAGCAACTGTGGTTGCCTCCTCGTCGGGCAGTTCCCAGTCCAGCGCACGGTTGAGATCACGGATCGGCAGGGTGCCCTCAACTATAAAGGAGCCATCTGCCTGGGGGTCAAATCCCTTGATATTCTGATCATGTTCGTCGGCAATATCGCCTACAATTTCCTCTAAAATATCCTCAAGTGTTACCAGCCCTTCCACCTCGCCATACTCATCGACAACCAAAGCGATGTGGGCATTGCGATGAAGAAACGCATTTAGCTGGCTTTGAAGTGAAGTGGTCTCGGGAACAAACCAGGGTTCGGAGATGATTTTTTTTATGCTGATTTCCCTTGATTTGCCATTTTGTGAGGCCATTGCCCGCAGTACATCCTTGGAATGAAGAAAACCGATAATATTGTCCGCTTCCTCTTTCCACACGGGAATTCGGGTATAGGGGCTCTCAATCACCTTGGCGATAATTTTGTCGCTGGCCATATCGATATCAAGGCTTTCCATTTTAGTCCGGTGGATCATCACGTCGCTGACTTCGAGCTCATGCAGATCAAGCAGGCCGTCGAGGCGATCACGTTCATCCTTGATCACCGATCCTTCCTGATGGAGAATTGCGACCGTTCCGCGCAGTTCCTCACGTGCGGACAAAAGGGCGGTATCCTTGTCGAGATTGACCTTGAAGATCGCCAATATTTGCCTCACCAGGCCGGTGATAACTTTTGTTGCCGGGCCAAACAGCACCACCACCCAGCGAATGACGGGAGATACTCGAAGGGAGAAGCGGTCAGGATCACTTATGGCCCATGACTTTGGCAGCACCTCTGCAAAAATCACTATGACTACGGTAAGGGTGATGGTTGCATAAACCACACCTGCCTGGCCGAACAGCTCGATGAAGAAGCTGGTGGCAAGGGCTGAGGCCAGAATATTGACCAGATTATTGCCGAGCAGCAGTGCACCGATAAGCCTGTCGCGCTTTTCAATCAGCTGATTGACCAGACCGGCCCGTTCTTCCCCCGCTTTTTCCATGGCCAGCATACGGGCACGGGAGGCGGCTGTCAGTGCTGTTTCCGAGCCGGAAAAAAATGCCGAGCAGGCAATCAGGATAATGATTGCCACGAGAAATAGCAAAAGAGAAAGGGTCATCGGGAAAGCTCTTCTTTGAGGAAACCCAACACTTGCGAAGCAGGTACATCATTTGCAATAAATGATTGGCCGATGCCACGGGTTAAAATAAAATTCAGCGTACCACGGGTCACTTTTTTATCCTGGGTAATATTATCAAGCAATTGTTCAGCTGGTGGCAGGGTGCCCGGTATCTGCGCCATAGAAGTCGGAAGGCCGACTTTCTTCAGGTGTCGGACTACGGTTTCGGCGGCCTCCGGCCCGGCCAGGTTAAGCCGGTTGGAAAACTTATGCGCAAGCACCATGCCAATGGCCACGCCTTCGCCGTGCACCAGACGCGCACTGTCATAGGCAACGGCAGTTTCAAGCGCGTGGCCGAAAGTATGGCCGAGATTGAGCAGGGCGCGGCTGCCATGCTCGCGCTCATCTGCAGCCACAACTGCCGCTTTGGCGCGGCAGCTTTCCGCAATTGCATGGCGAAGGGCCGGCCCGCCTGCTTCAATTTCCGTCCAGTTATCATCCAGCCACAGGAAAAAATCCGGCCTGTCGATCAGCCCGTATTTGGCGACTTCTGCATACCCGGCGCGAAATTCGCGTTTGCTTAAGGTGGCCAGAACGGAGGTATCGGCCAGAACCACAACCGGTTGATGAAAGACCCCGATCAGGTTTTTTCCGTGCGGTGAATTTATGCCTGTCTTGCCGCCGACGCTGGAATCCACCTGGGCCAACAGGCTTGTGGGTATCTGGATGAATGCCATGCCCCGGCGCACAACGCCTGCAACAAAGCCTGCCAGGTCGCCAACGACGCCGCCGCCAAATGCAATGATGCAATCGCCACGCTCAAGCCGTGCTGCAAGAACCTGTTCGACCACATCACCAAAGCAGGTTATGCATTTCGACTTTTCACCGGCCGGAATTTCAATAACTATCCATTCGATAGCGCTTTTATCAAGGCTGGCGGTCAGGGTTTTCAGATGCAGCGGTGCCACATTGCTGTCGGTGATGATGGCCATGCGGGAACCGGGCGCAACAGCGCTGATCCTCTCCCCCGCCTGTTCAATCAGCCCGGCCCCGATGAAAATATCATAAGCGCGCTCACCCAGATCAACCTGCACTGTTTCGATATTCCGGTTACTCATCTGGCAGCCATCCTGTCACCGAGCATAATAATGATTTCTTCTGCAATGGCATCGCGCGAGATGTCACGCGACATAAAATGATGATCTGCCTTGCTGTATAGCGGATTTCTCTCCACAAGCAGATTTTCGATTACCGCTCGGGGGTCGGCCTGCTTGAGCAGCGGGCGGGTTTTACGCCTTGAAACCCGTTGCATAATGAGATCGATTTCGGCATCGAGCCAGATCGAAATTGCGGACTTTGAAATCGCCCGTCTGGTGTCTGCATCGACAAATGCACCCCCGCCGGTCGAAAGAATTTGGCTTTCCTCTTTCAGCAATCTGGCAATGACCCTGCGTTCTCCGGCGCGAAAATAGGGTTCGCCGAATTTGTCGAATATTTCTGCGACGCTCAAATTGGCGGCCCGTTCGATCTCGGCGTCGGCGTCGACAAATGGCAGGCTCAGTAATCTGGCAACACGCTTGCCGATTGTTGATTTGCCAACCCCCATAATGCCGACAAACACAATTGATCGCCCGTCAAGCCCGTTTCGAATGGCTTTGATCGCATTGCCAAGAGTTTTTTGGCTCGCCGAATCGTCTTGTTTGTCGCGCGGGGCGCGGGTCGCAGGAATTGCACCGCTCATGGTTTGGTTTTCCGGTTGGAAATATTATCTTGAAAGATTGTTATAGATAGGGGGATCGCATCTTGCCAATTTTTTCTTATCTGCACATAACAGGGAGCGATTCGGTAAACAGCGGAATTGCTTTGACATGGTGTTGGAGAGGTTTTGTGCCCAGCCTGATCCGTTTACTTGTTGTTATCGGTGTAATCGGCGGCCTTGTCTATGGCGGAATGTTGGCGCTTGCCTGGACAGTTGAACCAAAACAACGGGAAATGACAATCAAGATTCCCTCCAAACGCATCAATAAATAGGCCCTGTATGGTGCCACGCAATAAATTTCTGATTGAAGCTTTCATTGAAATGCTCAGTGCGGAGCGCGGGGCATCGGAAAATACATTGTCCTCCTATTGCAGGGATCTTGATGATTTTGACGACCACTGCGCTACGAGTGGTGCTTCTTTTGTGGCGGTTGATGCCGGTATTATCCGCAGCTATCTGTCCAGCCTTGCCAAACGGCACTATGCCGCATCCTCTCAGGCTCGAAAACTCTCGACATTGCGACAGTTTTTTAAATTTCTGTACAGCGATGGTATTCGCAACGATGATCCCACCGGGACGCTTGAATCACCCAGACAGGGCAGGCCGCTGCCAAAGGTCTTGAGTGAACAGGATGTGGATGTCCTCATGACTGTGGCAGAAAATGAAACGAATAACACAGATGCGGGACCGCTGCTGAGATTACGCGCCAGGCGCACCCGCGCTATGCTGGAAACACTTTATGCAACAGGCATGCGGGTTTCCGAGCTTGTTGCCCTGCCCGTTACTGCAACGGCTGGGGATAAAAGGTTCCTGATCATTCGCGGTAAAGGCAACAAGGAACGCCTGGTACCGCTTACACAGATTGCCCGTGATGCAATGGCCGGCTATCTCAGCAGACGACTTGAGTTGGGCCGATACAAGGACAGTCCCTGGCTGTTTCCCTCTTCCGGCAAAAGCGGACATTTCACCCGACAGGCATTTGCCCGCGATCTGAAAGATCTTGCCGTTCGTTCCGGCCTTGCCCCGGCCAAAGTCTCTCCCCATGTTCTGCGTCATGCATTTGCCAGCCACCTGCTGCAAAACGGGGCTGATTTAAGAACGGTTCAACAATTGCTCGGGCACGCGGATATTTCCACCACGCAGATATACACCCATGTGCTGGATGAACGGTTGCGACAGCTGGTTGAGGATCATCATCCCCTGGCAAGACTTGATTAATCCCATGCTGCTTGACATTTGATGCACGGCAATCCACATCAGGCGCGTTGTGCCGGGTTATTGGTATACCTGCGCAATCTGATCGCAACCTGTCCAGGCTCCAAGGCAAAATTCTTCCATGCACAGCTTCCTCGAGTTTGAAAAATCTGTCGCAGACCTTCAGGGCCAGATACGTGAATTGCGTTCCATGGATACCAAGGACGATACTGTTGATGTTAGCGAGGAAATTGTCAGGCTTGAAAGCAAGGCCGCTCAGGCATTGGAGGATCTTTACCGGAAACTGACGCCCTGGCAGAAAATGCAGGTTGCACGCCATCCCAATCGGCCGCATTTTTCTGAATATGTCGACGCACTGATTGAAGATTTTACCTCGCTTTCGGGAGACCGGAATTTTGCCGAAGATCATGCCTTACAGGCCGGGATTGGTCGTTTTAACGGTCAACCTGTTGCCATTATCGGCCACGAAAAAGGCAGCGATACAAAGTCGCGGCTGAAACATAATTTCGGCATGGCACGGCCCGAGGGCTACCGCAAGGTGGTGCGGATTGTTGATCTTGCAAACAGGTTTGACCTGCCGGTAATCACTCTGGTTGATACAGCTGGTGCCTATCCGGGCATTGGCGCGGAAGAGCGTGGGCAGGCGGAGGCGATTGCTCGCTCCACTGAGGCCTTCCTCAATGCCACCACCCCCATCGTTTCTGTGATCATCGGTGAGGGCGGGTCGGGTGGAGCTATTGCGATAGCCGCTGCAAACCGTGTTTTCATGCTGGAACACTCAATCTACAGCGTGATCTCGCCGGAAGGGGCTGCATCAATTTTATGGCGCGATCCAACCAGGGCAAAAGACGCTGCGACAAATATGAAGATTACAGCTGAAGACATTTT
>QIIJ01000113.1 GCA_003232595.1 Aurantimonadaceae bacterium
CCGTTACTTTGTTTCGAATTTCCGGCCAGTTGAAGGCATTGACCAGCGGCTGCGGCAGGGCAAGACCCGAGGTCTCTATGACAATATGATCGGGTCGTCGTTCGCGCTCCAGCAGTTTTGTCATGGTTGGCACAAAATCATCGGCAACAGTGCAGCAGATGCAACCATTGTTGAGTTCAACGATGTCCTCCTCGCTGCAGGTTTCATCGCCGCAACCTTTCAGCACGTCACCGTCCACACCAAGATCGCCGAATTCATTGATAATCAGTGCAATGCGTTTACCGTTGGCGGTTGCCAGCAGATTGCGGATCAGGGTGGTTTTTCCGGCACCCAAAAATCCGGTAATCACGGTTGCGGGTATCTTTTGCGTAGTCATGTCGACTGGCCTTTAAGTTGCTGTGGAATACCCGCGGTTACAAACCACACGTTCTTGCAAACTTCCGCAAGTATCTGATGCAGACGGCCAGCGTGGTCGCGAAATTCACGCGCCATCCTGTCGAGCGGTACAATACCCTGCCCGACTTCGTTAGAGACGAATATGACCGGCACCGGCGCAACGTCAATATATTCGGCCAGGCCTGTGATCTCCCGGTCGATTTCAGCGCCGTCCGACATCAGATTGCTGAGCCAAAGGGTCAGGCAATCGACCAGAATTATCCGTCCTTCAATGGCTTCTGTGCGAAGTGCATCAACCAGCGCCAGCGGCTCTTCGACGGTAACCCAGTCAGGACCACGTTGATTTTTGTGGCGATCAATGCGCTCCTGCATCTCGTCATCGCCTGCCCGGGCCGTTGCCAAATAGACAAGTGTCTTTTTGCTGTCGCGCGCAAGTTTTTCTGCAAAACGGCTTTTACCGGAACGGGCACCGCCCAGTACCAGAACGCCACTCATGTTGATTGATCCGCCTCATTAGCCATGGCTCGCGGTAACAACCACCCGAGCACACCGCCAAGGAACAACCAGAACAGCCCATTGGTGATTATGGCAGCAAACACAAATTCCACAGCAAGATAGGTCGGTGCAAGACTTGTATGTTCCAAAGGCTGGGGTGCACCAACCACATGCGGAGCCACAATCATTGTCAGACCCAGAACAAGCCAGTACCAGCTGGTTTTAAAGGCGAACAATGCCAACCCTCCTGCCGTCAATACAACGGTTGCAACCCACCAGACCTGACGAACAGGCACCGGCGCTGCCGACATACCTGGCACCTCTGGCGGCAATCCCAGTCCCGGAGCAAGCACAAAGACCACAAATCCTGCAGCCCCCCAAACCAGCCCGGATCGCGGCGAGACCGACATTTTGGAAAACAAAATCGCAGCAGCCAGCAAAAGGGCGTTACCCACACCAAATACACTGTTTGACAACAGCGAGTAAAATGTACGCTCAACCCCGTTTTGCGGAGACCATGGTTCAGCCTCAGGGTGATCATGGGGAACATTGGCCTCACCAGCACTGTGTTCATGCTCTGCAACAGCATCACCGGATTTTTCAAAGGATTCGGCCTTAAGAATAAGCGGGGCAACTTTTACGGCCTGCGCGGCGGTATAAAATACACCACTGAGCAAACCTGCTACAATCGCAGCCAGTAGAATTCGAACAATCATTGGAATCTGTCCATTGCTTGCATCTGTTGAATTGATGCCGTCAGCGTTCAACAGGTGCCTTGTCTACAAAAATAATGTGAGCTTGTTTTGAGATCATCAAAACCGGCTGATTATCAATGACAAGGATATCCGGCCGCATGGCGGGCATCATGTGCCGCGTTGTGCAACCCGTCCGACTGGGCAAAACCCGTACCAAAAAGCAAGGCAATTCCAAATGTTGCGGCCAATACGGCGGCCATCAGCCGTTGAGAGCCGGCAATCGGCAAAGCGATAGAATTCGAACTTGTGAGCATAACAACCTCCGTGGTGCCCAATTGATATTGCCGCTTGGTTGCGGCCTGATCGGCAGGTCTCCTGGCTCACGAATCCCTGGATGATACCCGCCTTCCCAAACGCAAACCCGCATTCAGTGGCAAATTGATATCCCCTCATCGCTACAGTCGCGGGGTCGGCTGCTTCCGGCATCCCCTGATTGGGTCAACGCCGTCACATTCCCTTTTCATCCCGTGCAGTTTTCACCACAATTGGGAACCGTTCAATAATTTGAGCTAAGCCAGAAACCGCAATGATTGTCAATCGCGATTGCGGCTTATTAGCCCGACAATTGCGGCTTTGTCTGCGAGCCCGTCAATATCGACGTGTTGTTCAAGCGCCGCGGCTAAATCATTTAAAACATCTTCAATACTGTGATCGTCGGAGCTACCATCAAATGAAGCACGAATTGAACGTAATAGCGCTTGCCTGAACTGGCCGCTCACAAATAATCCGTGGAGGTAGCAGCCCATAATTTTGCCATCGGCAGAAATTGCACCATCTTTGCGGATTCCAAGTTCAAGCATCGGTCGATGACAGTCAGGCCCCGACGTTTCGCCCAGATGAATTTCGTACCCGGCGACCCCTGCTCCACTTGCAATAAATTTCCCCTTGGAGTTCTTAACGGTTTTTTGCGGTGACAGTATTGTTTCAACCTCAAGGTAACCTAGTCCTTCTATTTCGCCCGCTTTCCCCTCAATGCCAAGAGGATCGCGGACTTTGCGGCCCAGCATCTGGTAACCGCCGCATATTCCAATAACCCGGCCACCGCGTTCAACATGCACCGCGAGATCGCGATCCCACCCGTTGTCGCGAAATGCAATAAGATCGGCGATTGTTGATTTGGTTCCAGGCAAAATCACCATTGCCGCATCATCCGGCAAAGGTGAACCTTGCGCTACCATCACCAATTCAATACCGGGTTCAGCAATCAGCGGGTCGAATTCATCGTAATTGGCAATATGGCCGAGCACCGGTACCGCAATTTTCACCCTGTTGGTTCGATCATTCAAACCATTGTCGCGCACAATTTTATCAAGCGCGACAGAATCCTCCGCCGGCAATTTGCGCACTTCATCCAGCCAGGGCACCACCCCGAAACTTGGCCAGCCGGTAAATTTGGCAACCTGCCGCAATCCCTCATCGAAAAGTGTAACATCACCACGAAACTTGTTGATAATAAAGCCTTTTATCATGGCCCGATCTTCGTTATCAAGGATCGTATGGGTGCCTGCAAGCGAGGCTATCACCCCGCCCCGGTCTATGTCGCCGATCAGCACCACCGGCACTCCCGCTTTGGTGGCAAATCCCATATTGGCGATATCACCGGTCCGCAGGTTAATCTCGCCAGGCGATCCGGCCCCCTCAACCAGCACAATATCTGCACCTTCGCAGACATTGGCGAACGATTCCATAACAGCATCAAGCAGCTGCGGTTTGAGATGCTGATAGTCGCGGCCTTTTGCCTGCCCCCAAACCTTGCCCTGGACAATGATCTGACTACCGGTTTCTGATTGCGGTTTCAGCAGTACCGGGTTCATGTGCACACTCGGCTGAACCCGGCAGGCAAACGCCTGCAGCCATTGACCCCGGCCGATTTCGCCTTCGCCTTCTTCGCCGGGAATAGCGGCAACGGCCGCATTGTTAGACATATTTTGTGGTTTGAAAGGACGAACAATCATGCCCCTGTTGCTCAACACACGGCAAAGACCGGCAACCAGCACTGTTTTCCCCACATCCGAGCCGGTGCCTTGAAACATGATTGCTTTGCAGTTTTTCATCAGGCCGGTTTAGCCGAACCAGTGCTGTTGGTATAGCAGGAATTGCATTTAGCAATCGTCACCCACTGAAGACAATTGCACCCTTGAAGCAACTTCTCCTCAAGGGTGCAATCTTACGCAGCACTCATGCCATCCGATACTGGAGGCAAATATCTCCCGGTACGCAAAACCAAATCCGGGGTCCAGGTGAACACATCATCACCTTGCCTCGTTTCTAGCGAATGTTTCCTAACAGTCAGCTAATGAGTGGTTAAGCAAAACATAATCCGGGCGGAAAGTTTTGCCGCTTGCAGGTTTATTGTTCCTCCAACGCGCACCACCACAGGTCATTTTTGACTGCCGCGCATAAATTCTATGATGCCGGAAAAGTCCATATTGCCATTGCCCAATGCCGAAAACAGCGAATAGAGCTGGGTTGCCTCCGCCCCGAGCGGCGTGATTGCGCCACTTTTTTGGGCCGCTTCCTGGGCAAGTTTGAGATCCTTCAACATTAGATCAACGGCAAAACCCGGTTTATAACCGTTGTTGGCAGGAGACGTCGGCACCGGACCTGGCACCGGGCAATAGGTATTGATCGACCAGCATTGGCCAGAGGACGTGGATGCGACATCAAACAAAGCCTGATGGGAAAGGCCAAGCTTTTCCGCCAGCACAAAAGCCTCACCAACACCAATCATCGAAATTCCGAGGATCATGTTGTTGCATATCTTGGCAGATTGGCCCGCACCCGCATCGCCACAGTAGACAATACGACCCGCCATGGCATCGAGTACAGGTTCGGCCTTGTCGAAAGCCGACTGTTCGCCACCAGCCATAAATGTCAGTGTTGCGGCCTTTGCCCCGCCAACACCGCCGGATACCGGAGCATCGATCGACAACATTTCAGCCGCGCCTGCCAGTTGATGGGCCTTACGGGCCGAGGCCACATCAATTGTCGAACAGTCGATGAAAAGGGTGCCGGGCATTGCCTCCTCCATAACCTCGTCATAAACTGACAATACGTGGGTGCCCGCTGGCAACATGGTAATCACCACTTCTTTGCCTGCCGACGCTTCAACCACACTTCCGGCGATATCCACCCCATTGCCTCTGGCAACGTCCATCACGTCCACGGCCAGGTCAAAGCCGGTAACCTTGTGCCCGGCATCGACCAGGTTCGCCGCCATTGGATTTCCCATATTGCCAAGACCGATAAATCCGATCGATGTCATGACTGTTCTCCTGTTATTGCTGGATAATTTTTCGCGCAATGATCATGCGCATGATTTCGTTTGTGCCTTCAAGAATCTGATGCACCCGCAGGTCGCGCACGATTTTTTCCACCCCGTATTCCGCAAGATAACCGTAACCGCCATGCAGTTGCAGTGCTTCATTGGCAACACTGGAACCAACATCGGTGGCAAAGCGTTTTGCCATGGCGCAAAATTTGGAAGCGTCATGGTCCTCCCGATCAAGCCTTGATGCGGCAGAATAAAGCAGCACGCGAGCAGCCTCCAGTTCTGTAGCCATATCGGCCATTTTAAACTGCAGCGCCTGAAATTGATCAATATTCCGGCCAAAAGCCTTGCGCTCACCAGTATAGACAATGGCTTTATCGAGTGCCGACTGACCACCTCCCAGAGAACACGCGCCAATATTAAGTCTTCCCCCGTCCAGCCCGGCCATGGCAATTTGAAAGCCCTCGCCTTCCTGGCTCAATCGGTTATCAACCGGTATTCGACAATCCTCGAATATCACCTGGGCAGTCGGCTGCATGTTCCAGCCCATCTTGCGCTCTGCTGCTCCAAAGGAAAGCCCCGGTGTATCCTTGGGAACCAAAAGGGTGGAAATACCTCGTGGACCATCATCTCCGGTGCGCACCATCACCACATAAAGTTCGTTCACCCCTGCCCCGGATATGAATTGTTTGGTACCATTTATCACATAATGGTCCCCATCGCGTACAGCGCGTGTTTTAAGTGCCGCCGCATCAGAACCGGAACCAGGTTCCGTCAGGCAATAGCTGGCAATCCATTCCATCGACGTTAGTTTCGGCAGAAATTCCCGGCGCTGGTCCTGATTGCCGAACCTGTCGATCATCCAGGCTGCCATGTTGTGAATGGAAATAAAGGCCGAAAATGCCGGGCACCCTGTTGCCAACGCCTCAAATATCAGCGCCGCATCCAGTCTGGAAAGGTCTGAGCCACCAACGTCTTCCTGCACATAAACACCACCCATACCAAGCGTTGCGGTCTCGCGAATTGTATTGAGCGGAAGGTGTGAATCTCGATCCCACTCCAGAGCAAAGGGCGCGACTTTTTCATTTGTAAACTCGCGCGTCATGTCCTGAATGGCGATTTGTTCCTCGCTGAGCGAAAACTGGGAATTGTCCATTGCCGGGTGCCTGCTTCATCTGGAATTCAATGTTGCTGAACAATATCACCGCTTGTTGAAATGTGCATCATTATTTGCCATGCGGATTTCAAAGGGTTCTGTGCGGAGTGGGTGCTTAAATTTTCCAGGTGCAACAGCTTGTTTCAGGACTACGTAAAACAAGCAAAATCAAAACACTTTCCAATATCACGATCACCCATGTGGTGCGCCATTCGACCGACTGATACCAACGGCATAATATTGACCTGTTTGATGCATGAAAACCGTTTGCCGGCAAGGCGCTTCACGAAGGGCGATGCGGGGCATCGTTCAAGGGAAACAACGCTGTTCGGTGAGCGGATTTCATGCACCGAAGGCCGGGTTCCCAAGGGTTTAGCCTGCCCCGGACTTTGATCCGGTGTTGTTGCGATTGGTTTATGGTACCCGTACCACCGCACCAATCGCGCCTCGCCAAAACGCCAGTCAATGCCGGTCAAACAGGTCAATATTATCTGCCGTTGGTCACTACTGTCCGGGAAAATAATAATCTCTCTTTCGTCATCCTCGGGCACCGTGCCGAGGATCCAGTGGGCTATCAAATTCTACGTGAATTCAATAAATTGAGCAATACGGGCTGGATCCTCGGGTCGGTGCCCGAGGATGACGTTGTGGAGGGATTGAATGAAAGTCTCAACCAATGGAAATTGAAAGTATGTGAAAGAATTCAATGTGATACTTGTCATTAATAAAATTTTCCCGGACAGTAGTGGCCGTTGGTATCAGGTTCAAAGGATTTCCAAAAGGGTGGATGGAGATTTGGGAGGAATTTAAACCCCATCCATACTCTGTTGGCAGATCAGGCAGCAATTGCGCAATCAACTTTCACCTGAATATTATTCCGACCGGAATTTTTTGCAAGGTACAGCAATTGATCAGCCTCATTCAAAAACCGATCGAGATCACGCTCTGTAGATGATACTGCAACCCCGGCACTCAAAGTACAATTTTTTGAACACATCAACAAGGCGTTGAATTTTTTGCCAAGCCTGTTTGTTTGTGCAATCTGGTATGAATATCGCAAACTCCTCGCCGCCAATTCGTCCTGCAATTTCATTCGGCTGAAGAACATCTCCAAAAACCCGGCCAAGCTGCCTCAACACATCATCACCAGCCGCATGCCCATGGCGATCGTTTATCTTCTTAAAATGATCAATGTCGAGAAATGCAATCGCATTGCATACATTTTCCTTATCTGAATTCTCCAGTATACCCTCAACCTCTTCAAAAAAGGTTCCCCGCGACAACAACCCCGTCAACTGGTCAATCCGAACCAGGAATTCGAGTTTTTCATTGGCCAGATGAAGCGCTCTGCGCTGTTTAAGTATGGAATATGAAATCGGTGGTACAATTGCCAATACCACCATGGATGAAATTTGCAGCACATAGGGCAAATGTTCATAAACTCTTTCCGGCTCAGATGTTGTCAGCACAAACAGGATATAGGTGGTCATTCCGCCAGCAAACAGGCAGACCAGTGTTACGTGAATAACACCGAACAACATGCAGAAATCTGTCTTCTTTACAGTACGACTGTCCATCTTCTACCCTCCCCGGAACCTGAAGGGTATCGCAAATATCTGAACTTATGATTGAATCGCCTGGGAATTTTTCAAGTATTACGTTTAATATCCGTTAACCAAACAACAAAGGCGATGCCAACAGCACCGTCTCAACAAAACTTCCGGCAAATAACAGGCTGGATCAGGCTGCAGCAGTAGCCTCTGTTTCATTGCCTTCGATCGCCTCTTCTTCTTCCATCCGGGCACGGTCTTCGGCACCCCGGGCCTCGGGATTGCGGTCAACCAGTTCAATTACCGCCATGGGCGCGTTGTCGCCATAACGAAAGCCTGCTTTGAGTACACGGGTATAGCCGCCATTGCGTTCTTTGTAACGTGGTGCAAGCTCATCAAACAATTTGCGGACGATAACGGCATCCTGAAGCTGGGAAATTGCCTGACGGCGCGCGTGCAAACTGTTCTTTTTGCCGAGCGTGATCAGCTTGTCGACAATGCGGCGGATTTCTTTTGCCTTCGGCAAGGTAGTGACAATCTGCTCGTGCAACAGAACAGATGTCGCCATATTGGCAAACATTGCCTTGCGGTGGCTGCGTGTCCGGTTCAGTTTCCGGCCCTTGATACCATGGCGCATAACGTTCTCCTTAGTTCCGTTCGGGCCTGGGGCCCGTCAATAATTCTAATACTGGTCCTCGTAGCGCTTGGCCAGTTCCTCGATGTTTTCAGGTGGCCAGGTTGGCACTTCCATGCCAAGATGCAGCCCCATGGATGCAAGCACTTCCTTGATCTCGTTTAGCGACTTGCGGCCAAAGTTTGGTGTACGAAGCATTTCCGCCTCGGTCTTCTGGATGAGATCGCCGATATAGACAATATTATCGTTTTTCAGGCAGTTTGCAGAACGGACTGACAATTCCAGTTCGTCGACCTTTTTCAACAGAGCCGGGTTGAAGGCAAGCTCGGTTACCTGCTCTTGCTCAACTTCTTTTTCCGGCTCTTCGAAGTTGACAAAGATGGTCAACTGATCCTGCATAATACGGGCAGCAAAAGCCAGCGCATCTTCCGGGGTGACAGAGCCATCCGTTTCAATGCGCATGGTCAGCTTGTCATAGTCGAGCACCTGGCCTTCGCGGGTTTTTTCAACCTTGTAGGAGACTTTGCGAACGGGCGAAAACAGACTGTCGACCGGAATCATTCCGATGGGTGAATCTTCCGGGCGGTTGCGTTCAGCAGCAATATAGCCCTTGCCGGTATCGACGGTAAATTCAATCCGGATTTCAGCGTCCTCATCAAGGGTGCACAACACCAGATCCGGGTTCAGAATTTCCACATCGCCAACGGTCTGAATATCACCCGCTGTCACCACACAAGGGCCTTCCTTGCGCACGACCATACGTTTGGAGCCTTCGCTTTCCATGCGGATAGCGATTTCCTTGATATTTAGAATAATGTCGGTGACATCTTCCCGCACACCGGAGATCGATGAAAATTCGTGCAACACGCCATCAATCTGAACAGCGGTCACGGCTGCCCCCTGCAGCGATGACAATAATACCCGGCGCAAGGCATTGCCGAGCGTCAACCCGAAGCCGCGTTCAAGTGGTTCTGCAACGATCTTGCCAACATTTCCTTCCGAGGAAATTTCCAGTTTGTTGGGTTTGATCAATTCCTGCCAATTTTTGTGAATCATGAGTAAAATCCCTCGATTGCTTTGCCACCATCCAATCGTGGCCCAGACTGTCGATACCCCGCCGGATGAGCGCGGGGCCGGATAAATGTGCTAGACGCGACGACGCTTGCGCGGACGACATCCATTATGTGGAATTGACGTAACGTCTCGAATTGCGGTGATGATAAAACCTGCTGCCTGCAATGCCCGCAAGGCTGATTCACGACCCGAACCCGGCCCGCGCACTTCAACTTCGAGCGTTTTCATACCATGTTCGGCAGCTTTTTTGGCGGCATCTTCTGCAGCCATCTGCGCCGCATAGGGTGTCGATTTGCGCGACCCCTTAAACCCCTGTGCCCCGGCTGAAGACCATGATATGGTATTGCCCTGAGCATCGGTGATGGTGATCATCGTGTTGTTGAATGTTGAATTTACGTGTGCCACGCCAGACGAAATATTTTTTCGTTCGCGGCGCTTCACGCGGCCGGCATCATTTGCCATGGTTCTAGTTCCTTGATCTCGACACTGCCATTATGCTGGCAGCTCCACCTTGCACGGGCCCAGACGGGGCCGCATGCGCTATTTCTTTTTGCCTGCAATTGCCCTTGCCGGCCCCTTGCGGGTCCGGGCATTGGTATGGGTGCGCTGCCCGCGAACCGGCAGGTTGCGGCGATGACGCAATCCGCGATAACAACCAAGGTCCATCAGACGTTTGATGTTCATTGATTTTTCGCGGCGAAGATCACCTTCAACCATACAGTCACGGTCGATAATTTCGCGAATCTGAATAACTTCCGAATCCGACAAACCATTCACCCGGCGATCAAGCGGTATGTTCGCCTTCTCCATGATTTCACCGGCGATCTTTTTGCCAATTCCATGAATATACTGCAACGCAATAACGGTGCGTTTGTTGGTCGGAATATTGACGCCAGCGATACGAGCCACGTCCACTCTCCTTCATATATCAGGCAAATGCCTGAATGAGCCGGAACCGCATCACGATTGATACGCTCCACAATTTTCTGCCAAACCGGAATTTCGGATGAACACTTTGTTCCACGACTTTACGACCGGGATCAGCTTTGACAAGCAAACCGACTCCAATCGCTTAATCCATCATGGATTTCAGTGTTATTAGCGGTTTTTTCCTTACTTCGTCAACCGCCTCAATCGAGATTTTTCAAATAATAATTCCGGCCGAAAATGGTCATAGCTCAGACAGGACATCTTCAATACCAACAGCCACCTCATTGATACCAAGCATGCCATCGACACGGCGCAGTTTACGCAATGCAAAATAGTAGCCGATCAGCGGCGATGTCGCTTTGTAATAGGTAAAAAGCCGCACCCGCACGGTTTCTTCAATATCATCTGGGCGGCGTTTAAAATCGGTTGATCCGCATTTGTCGCAAACCCCTTCGACCTCGGGGTGTTTATAGCGGTCATGATATCCCTCACCGCAACTGGCACAAATATAACGGCCGGTAATGCGCTCAATCAGTGCATCATCATCAACCTGCAGTTCAACAACCGCATCAAGCCCAATATTTTTGGCCTCAAACATTGTGCTGACCGAGTCAGCCTGCATCAGGGTTCGTGGATAGCCATCCAGAATAAACCCGTCGCGGCAATCATCTTCGTCAATGCGCGCTGAAACAATATTGTTGACAATTTCGTCCAAAACGAGCTTGCCGGCATCCATTACTGATTTGGCCTGAACGCCAACTTCAGTGCCTTCGGCGATTGCAGACCTTAACATATCGCCGGTCGAAAGGTGCGGGATGTCGTGGTTTTCAGAAATACGCTGGGCTTGTGTTCCCTTCCCCGCACCTGGCGGGCCAATGAGAATCAGTCTCATCGTTTGCGCCTGCCTCCTCGCAGTTTCGATTTCTTGACCAGACCTTCATATTGCTGGGCAAACAAGTGGCCTTGTACCTGGGATACTGTATCCATTGTTACACTCACCATAATCAACAGCGACGTGCCGCCAAGGAACACCGAAATCCCCATGTTCGACATGAACATCTCCGGGATAAGGACAATAAACACAAGGTATAGCGCACCTGCAACGGTTATGCGAGTAAGCACATAGTCGATATAGTTCGCAGTGCGTTCGCCCGGTCGAATGCCCGGAATAAATCCGCCATGCTTTTTAAGGTTGTCAGCGGTGTCTTTGGGGCTGAAAACAATGGCTGTGTAGAAGAATGCAAAAAATGCAACAAGACTTGCATACAGCAACAAATAGGCTGGCTGGCCACGCCCAAGCTGGGCTGTGACAAATCCAAGCCATCCAGATACATCCTGGCCCGCAGAAAAATTCGCCAGGGTTGCAGGCAACAGCAAGAGCGATGACGCGAAGATAGGCGGAATTACACCCGCTGTATTCAGCTTCAATGGCAAATGGGATGAATCACCCTGAAACATCTTGTTGCCAACCTGGCGCTTGGGATACTGGATCAACAGCTTGCGCTGGGCACGTTCTACAAAAACCACAATTGTGATCAGCCCGAGAGCGATAATCAGAACACCAAGCAACAACAGGGTTGTAATGGCCTGAGTACGTGCTGCTTCAAACAGCTGTGAAAGTGCCACCGGCAGCGATGCCACAATGCCGGAGAAAATGATCAGCGATATACCATTACCGATACCGCGGGCAGTGATCTGCTCGCCAAGCCACATCAAAAACATCGTGCCGCCAACAAGGGTAATCACCGAAGTCAACATAAAGAACCAGCCCGGATCATTGACGATGCCTTCACTGGCCGACAGCCCGGCTGATATACCGTAGGCCTGCAATGTTGCAAGGATAACAGTACCGTAACGGGTATATTGATTGATAACCTTGCGCCCCTGTTCACCTTCTTTTTTTAGTTGTTCAAGGGTCGGAACAACAGATGTCATCAACTGAATGATGATGGAAGCGGAGATATAGGGCATGATGCCGAGGGCAAATATGGCAAAGCGTTCAACTGCACCACCGGTAAACATACCCAACATATCAAGAATGCCGCCACTCTGGCGCTCAAAAGCCCGCGCGAAAGCTTCCGCATCAATTCCAGGAATGGGAATATAAGTGCCAAGCCGGTAAATAATCAGTGCGCCCAGTGTAAACCAGATGCGCTTCTTCAGATCTGTAGCCTTGGAGAATGAGGAAAAATTCAGATTTGCCGCAAGTTGCTCTGCTGCCGATGCCATGCATATCTCCAGTCAATTAGTTCACAAGCAAGAAACCGGAGCCGACTCAGGCGTCAGGTTTTTCTTCCCTGACAGGTAATATAACCTTGCCGCCTGCTTTTTCAATCTTTTCAATTGCAGATTTAGAGGCGCCCGCAATTTCAAAGGTTAGTTTGGTCTTCGCATCACCATCCGCAAGCAAACGAACACCGTCCCTGACGCGGCGGATGACACCTGCCTCAAGCAGGGTTTCGGCGGTAACCGGGTTTTTCTTGTCAAGCTTGCCCGCTTCAATCGCCTGTTCTATGCGGGCAATTGATACAATGTTGAATTTCTTGGCAAAAATGTTTGTAAAGCCACGTTTGGGCAACCGGCGATAGATTGGCATCTGCCCACCTTCAAAGCCGTTGATTGCCACACCCGAGCGGGATTTTTGGCCCTTGACGCCACGGCCACTGGTTTTGCCCTTACCGGAACCGATACCGCGACCAACACGTTTTCGCGAGTGAAGAGCGCCTTCGTTGTCGGAAATTTGATTGAGTTTCATGGGGTTTACTCCTGGCAAGCCGTTCAGGCTTCATCAACAACGCGCACCATGTGCGAGACTTTGCGTATCATACCGCGAACGGCTGGCGTATCTTCCAGCGTGCGACGGCGGTTCATTTTGTTCAATCCAAGACCAATCAGCGTGGCACGCTGATCAGACCGGCGGCGTAACGGACTGCCTGTTTGCTGGACAGTCACTGTCTTGCCAGATTTTTTGTCAGCCATCTTGCGGCTCCTCAGTCATGCTGCAACGATTTGACAATCGTTGCTGAATTACTCTTCTGTTCCCACCAGGTCGCGACGGCGCGCCTGCAAGGTTGAATATTTGATTCCGCGCTGGGCTGCAATGTCGCGCGGGTGCATCTGCTTTTTCAGCGCATCAAATGTGGCACGAACCATGTTGTAGGGGTTTGATGTGCCAATAGACTTTGCAACCACATCTGACATGCCAACGGTTTCGAATACCGCACGCATCGGTCCACCGGCAATGATGCCGGTTCCTGGAGGTGCTGCACGAAGAACCACCTTACCGGCACCATGCCGACCCTTAAGATCGTGGTGCAATGTACGGCCATCGCGCAAGGGTACAAAAATCATCTCACGCTTGGCAGCTTCCGACGCTTTACGGATAGCTTCCGGCACTTCACGTGCCTTGCCGTGACCAAAACCAACGCGACCCTTCTGGTCTCCCACAACCACAAGGGCTGCAAAACCAAAACGACGGCCACCCTTGACCACCTTGGCGACACGGTTGATGTGAACCAGTTTGTCAACGAACTCGCTCTCTTCGCGATCGTCTCTTTGCTGTCGTGGTGCCATATCCTGTACCTTTATTCTTTTCCGGAGCACCAAAAGTGTTCTTATGGCGAACTACTCTTGACTTGAATTATAAGTTAGAAGCTCAAACCACCTTCACGGGCAGCCTCGGCCAAAGCCTTGACCCGACCATGAAAGAGATAGGAACCGCGGTCAAAGACCACTTCCTTGATACCGGCTTTTGTTGCACGCTCAGCGATCAGTTTGCCCACTGCCGATGCAGCGGCAACATCACCGCCCTTGCCTTTTTTAACAACACCTTTTTCAAGGGTTGACGCGGTAGCAAGTGTGCGCCCCTGTTCATCATCAATCACCTGCACATAGATATTTTGCAGCGAACGATGAACGCTCAGCCGTGCACGACCGTTAGCGACCTTCTTAAGGTCGCGACGAACACGTGCAGCACGGCGCTGTTTTGTTTTTGCAGAATTTGCCATTTCATCAATGCCTTATTTCTTCTTGCCTTCTTTGCGGAAGACATACTCGTCTGCATATTTCACACCTTTGCCCTTGTAGGGCTCCGGTGGGCGATATTTGCGAATTTCAGCCGCAACCTGACCAACTTTCTGTTTATCAAAGCCTGAAACCACGATCTCGGTCGGCTTTGTAACCTTGATGTCCACCCCTTCCGGCACATCGTAAAGCACCTCGTGGGAAAATCCGAGTAACAATTGCAGCTTGTTGCCCTGCATTGCCGCGCGATAACCAACGCCGTTGATTTCCAGGGTTTTGGAAAATCCGTCTTTTACACCGGAGAGGGTGTTGGAAATCATCGTGCGCGACATGCCCCACTGGGAACGTGCCACTTTGGTGTTGTTTTTCGGATCAACGCTGAACTTACCGTCTTCCAGTTTCACCAATACATCGTCATTGACCACAAAGGACAATTCGCCCTTCGGACCTTTTGCGACAATTTTTTGTCCATCCAGTGTTGCGGTTACCCCTTCCGGGATCATCACTGGCTTTTTACCTATCCGCGACATATTTCTCTGCCTGTCTGGTTAAAGAAGTTTCGATGCAAGACCTTAGAAGATCTGACAAAGTACCTCACCACCTACATTTTGTTCCCGTGCATCATGATCGGCCATAACACCCTTGGGTGTTGAAAGGATGGAAACACCCAGACCATTCGCAACACGCGGGATTGATTTCACCGAGGAATAAACCCTGCGGCCCGGTTTTGAAACACGGGTAATTTCACGAATTACCGGCGCTCCTTCAAAATATTTAAGCTCGATATCAAACTCAGCCTTGCCGTTGTCATATTCTGTACGGGTATAGCCGCGGATGTAACCTTCCGCACTCAACACATCAAGCACATGTGCGCGAAGCGAAGAGGCAGGTGTGTTCACCTTCGACTTGCCGCGCATCAGCGCATTGCGAATGCGGGTGAGCATGTCTCCAAGAGGATCAGTCATTGACATAAGTATTCTCCCCTACCAGCTTGACTTGACGATGCCGGGAATTTTTCCCTGCGAACCAAGTTCACGTAAAGCAATACGTGACATTCTCAACTTGCGATAATAGGCCCGCGGTCTGCCCGAGATTTCGCAACGGTTGCGAATACGGGTTTTGCTTGAACTGCGGGGCAGTTCGTTGAGCTTCAATTGTGCGCGAAAACGCTCATCCATCGGCAATTTCTTGTCGGTGGTGATTGCTTTCAGTGCGGCACGTTTGGCGGCATATCTATCCACCAATCTGCGCACCTTCTTGCCTTTTTCGACCGCGCTTACCTTCGCCATCTTTTAATCCTTTTGTTCGTCTGCCGTTACGACTGCGCCAGTATCGGCACCTTATTCGGGAAACGGGAAATTAAATGCGGCAAGCAGAGCGCGCGCCTCATCATCCGTATCAGCCGTCGTACACACGATGACGTCCATGCCCCAGATTTCGTCCACCTTATCGTAGTCAATTTCCGGAAACACAATGTGTTCCTTGATGCCCATGGCAAAGTTGCCGCGCCCATCAAAGCTTTTCGGGTTTAGTCCACGAAAGTCACGTACTCGCGGAAGCGCGATGTTTACGAGACGATCAAGGAAATCATACATTCTTGTACCGCGCAGAGTAACCTTTGCACCAAGCGGCATGTCTTCACGCACCTTGAAAGTCGCAATCGACTTCTTGGCCCGGGTGACAACCGCCTTTTGACCGGCAATCAGGCTAAGATCAGCTGCAGCCAGCCGTGCCTTTTTTGAGTCAGAAGTAGACTCGCCAATGCCCATATTCAGCACGACCTTGTCGATACGTGGCATCTGCATCGAATTCTTATAGCCAAACTGCTCAAGCATTTTCGGCACAACGACTGCCGAATAGTGCTTTTTAAGGCGTGGCTCGTAATTTGCCTCAGCCATCGATCACGTCTCCAGAACGTTTTGCGAACCGGACCTTGCGGCCGTCGTCTGTTACTTTAAAGCCAACCCTTGTGGGTTTGCCGTCTTTGGGGTCTGCAATCGCAATATTCGACAGCTGAATTGCAGCTTCCTTTGTTATAATGCCGGCTTCCTGGGACTGGCTCTGACGCATATGGCGTTTCACCATGTTGATGCCTTGAACAATCGCCTTGCCATCTTTCGGCATGATAGTGACAACATTGCCCTTGCGGCCTTTGTCCTTTCCGGTCAAAACGACAACTTCGTCGCCTTTACGTATCTTTTGCATATCGATGCTTCCTTACAGTACTTCTGGAGCCAACGAGATGATCTTCATGTGCCTTTTGGCACGAAGTTCACGTGGCACGGGCCCAAAAATACGGGTACCAATGGGTTCTTTCTTGGCATCAACCAACACGGCAGCGTTGCCATCAAAACGGATGACACTGCCATCTGCGCGTTGAATGTCCTTGCGGGTACGCACTACAATTGCCTTGGCCACATCACCCTTCTTCACGCGACCGCGCGGAATGGCTTCCTTGATGGATACAACAATCATGTCACCCACAGATGCATATTTGCGTTTTGAGCCGCCAAGCACCTTGATGCACATGACACGGCGAGCGCCTGAATTATCAGCAACTTCGAGGTTGGACTGCATCTGAATCATATCGGTTCTTCTTTTTTACCCGGTAGCCCCTGCTACCTCATGTCGTGGTTTGTTGAGTGCCAGCTTGCGCCAAACCCTACTATGCGCTCTTCAAGTCATCTAAGATAATCCAGCGCTTATCCTTTGAAATTGGGCGGCTTTCCTGAATCGAAACCCGGTCACCAACCTTCTTCACATTGCCCTCGTCATGGGCCTTGTAGTTCTTTGAGCGACGAACGGTCTTTTTATACAGTGGATGGGTGAAACGGCGTTCAACCTTTACGACCACTGTTTTATTGTTCTTGTCACTGACAACAGTGCCCTGCAAAATTCGTTTAGGCATGTTCTTGTTCCTTTATGCCTGTGCGGCTTCTGCCTGCTTTACACGGGCGATGGTTTGCAAACGGGCAATATCGCGGCGAACCTGACGCACCCGAGAGGTGTTTTCAAGCTGGCCGGTGGCCCGCTGAAAACGCAAATTAAACTGTTCTTTTTTCAACTTCACCAACTCGTCTTTAAGCTGGTCATCTGTCATTGCACGAATGTCGCTGGGCTTCATCGCCTCAACCTTTCATGGTCTTTTTAAACTAGTCAGCCGAACGCTGAACAAATCGGGTTTTGATCGGCAGTTTCATCGCACCAAGACGAAGCGCCTCGCGGGCAACGGTCTCATTGACCCCGTCGATCTCAAACATAATACGCCCGGGTGCGACACGGGCAGCCCAATATTCCGGAGTCCCCTTGCCCTTGCCCATGCGAACCTCGGTTGGTTTCTTGGAGATTGGCACGTCCGGGAAAATCCTGATCCAGACACGACCGGCACGTTTCATATGACGGGTAATTGCACGACGGGCAGCCTCAATCTGCCGGGCGGTAATACGCTCGGGTTCCTGGGCCTTCAGTCCGTAGGCACCGAAAGTCAAACTGGTTCCACCTTTGGCATTGCCATGGATACGGCCCTTGTGTTGCTTTCGAAATTTGGTGCGCTTTGGTTGCAGCATCTTTTCGTTTCCTCAATCTTAGCGGCGGCCACCGCCGCCTTCGCGACGTCGCCCACCACCAGAACCCTGTTCCTGACCCTCAATGGCGCGGCGTTCAGAAGCCATGGGATCATGCTCCAGAATCTCGCCCTTGAAGATCCAAACCTTGACGCCGCAAATACCATAGGCAGTAGCAGCTTCGGCTGTGCCATAATCAATATCAGCACGCATTGTGTGAAGCGGTACGCGGCCTTCGCGGTACCACTCCATGCGTGCAATTTCAGCACCACCCAGACGACCGCCACAATTGATACGAATACCGCCGGCACCAAGACGCATGGCGGACTGAACCGCCCGCTTCATCGCACGGCGGAATGCAACACGGCGTTCAAGCTGCTGGGCAATGGACTGGGCAACGATGGTTGCATCCATTTCCGGCTTGCGAATTTCAACGATATTCAGATGTACTTCTGAACTGGTCATCTTCGCGATTTTCTGCTTCAGCTTTTCAATATCCGCACCCTTTTTACCGATGATAATACCGGGACGGGCAGAATGGATGGTGATGCGACATTTCTTGTGCGGACGCTCAATCACCACCTTGGCAATGGAAGCCGCTTTCAGTTCTTTTTCGATGAACTCCCGAATTTTAATATCCTGGTGCAACAGCTCACCATATTCACCCTTGTTGGCAAACCATCTGGAATCCCAGGTGCGGTTGATACCAAGGCGAAAACTGATTGGATTGATTTTTTGACCCATTACGCAGCCTCCTCAACGGAATCGTCACTTGCTTCTTCTTCGTCAACTTCACGAACGATGATGGTCAGATGGGAAAACGGCTTTAAAATCCGGCTGGATTTACCGCGGCCACGGGCCATAAAACGTTTCATCACAAGTGCCTTGCCCACATGGGCCTCGACAACGATCAGGCTGTCCACATCGAGATCATGGTTGTTTTCGGCATTGGCAACAGCAGAAAGCAGGCACTTGCGCACGGTCTCGGCAATCCGTTTGCGCGAGAAGGAAAGATCAGCCAGGGCTGTATTTACCTTCTTGCCACGAATGGTCGCCGCAACCAGATTGAGTTTCTGCGGGCTGACACGAATGGTGCGGTGCACCGCTTTCGCCTCGATATCTGTGAGCGCGCGATCGCGCTTTGGCTTGCCCATCGTTAATTCCTTCTGGCCTTCTTGTCGGCAGCGTGGCCGTAATAGGTCCGTGTGGGTGAAAACTCACCAAATTTATGTCCAACCATGTCTTCTGACACGGATACGGGCACGTGCTTGTGGCCATTATAGACGCCGAATGTCAGGCCGACGAACTGTGGCAGGATTGTTGAACGCCTGCTCCAGGTCTTGATAACTTCATTGCGGCCTGAATTACGGACCTTCTCAGCTTTCTTGAGAAGATAACCGTCAACAAATGGGCCTTTCCAAATTGAACGAGACACGTTTCGCTATCCTTACTTCTTGCGCTGGTGACGTGAGCGCATAATGAATTTATCAGTGGTCTTGTTGGACCTGGTACGTTTGCCCTTGGTTGGCTTGCCCCAGGGTGAAACCGGATGACGGCCACCGGAGGTTCGGCCCTCACCACCGCCGTGGGGGTGATCAACCGGGTTCATGGCAACACCGCGAACAGATGGACGACGGCCAAGCCAGCGCGAACGCCCTGCCTTGCCAAGATTGGTATTGGAATTATCCGGGTTGGAAACAGCACCGACCGTTGCCATGCAGCTTGCCAGGATCAGTCTTTGCTCACCTGAATTCAGACGGAGAATGGCATAGGTACCATCGCGACCAACCAACTGGGCGTATGTTCCAGCAGAACGGGCAATCTGACCGCCCTTGCCGGGCTTCATTTCAACATTGTGAACAATCGTGCCCACCGGAACTGCCGAAAGCGGCATCGCATTACCGGGTTTTACGTCAGCAGACTCAGCAGCAATCACCTTGTCACCGGCAGTAAGACGCTGAGGTGCAAGAATATAGGCCAGCTCACCGTCTGCATATTTAAGCAGAGCTATATAAGCGGTGCGGTTCGGATCGTATTCGATACGCTCAACTGTCGCTTCAACATCAAATTTTCTGCGTTTAAAGTCGATCTTGCGATAGGTGCGCTTGTGCCCGCCGCCAATATGACGTGATGTCATGCGGCCAAGGTTGTTGCGACCACCGCTTTTAGACAGACCCTCGGTCAAATTCTTGACCGGCTTGCCTTTCCACAGTCCACTGCGTTCAACTGTTACAAGCTGACGTTGCCCCGGTGTCGTTGGATTGTATTTTTTCAATGCCATCGTAATATTCCAGCTAACCCCAAGAGGCTTTACCAGGCCTCTTTCTACAGTCCCGTTGTCACATCGATCGACTGGCCATCAACCAGTGTTACAACTGCTTTTTTCACATCACTTTGTTTGCCCAGATGGCCACGAAAGCGCTTGACCTTACCCTTGCGAACAAGCGTATTGACGCTCTTGACCTTGACCCCGAACAATTCCTCGACTGCCCGCTTGATTTCAGGTTTTGTTGCATCGGGGGCGACATTGAAAATGATCTTGTCATGCTCCGATGCCATGGTCGCCTTTTCGGTGATCGCCGGAGAGCGGATCACATCATATTTATGGATCTCACTCATTTGAAACGCTCCTCAAGGGCATCCACGGCTGATTTGGTCAATACCAGCTTGCCACGACGAAGAATGTCATAAACATTGATGCCCTGGATCGGAAGCACATCAATATTTGGGATGTTACGGGCTGCAAGCTGGAAGTTTTTATCAACTTCCGCACCACAGATCACCAGCACATTCGACCAGCCGAGTTTTTCCAGTTTGGTGCGAAGTACAGATGTCTTTGGTTCCTTGGCCACCACATCATCAACAACAACAAGGGTTTCTTCCTTAACCTTGCTGGAAAGCGCGTGACGAAGTGCAAGAGCGCGAAATTTTTTGGTCAAACCATGGGAGTGGTCACGGGTATCGGGGCCATGGGCTTTGCCACCACCACGAAACTGGGGAGCAGAGGCCGCATGGTGACGGGCATTGCCGGTGCCTTTTTGGCGGTACATCTTGGCGCCTGTACGATTAACATCGGATCGGCCCAAAGTCTGGTGATTACCGGACCGGCGCTTGGCCAGTTGATAACGAACCATGCGTTGCAGAATGTCGGCGCGAGGATCAAGACCAAAGACCGTTTCGGAAAGCGACACCTTGCCGGAAGCTTTGCCTTCAAGTGTGGTGACAGAAAGTTCCATTACGCGTCTCCCTCACTCGATACTTCCGGGGCAGCAGCTTCACTGGCCGAGCCATTGCTGCGAATTGCAGCAGGAAGCGGTGCATCGGCAGGACGGGCTTTCTTGACCGCATCACGAACCATAATCCATGCACCCTTGGAACCGGGAACAGCACCCTTGATCAGAATAAGCCCCCGTTCAACATCAGTCTTTACAACTTCCACATTCTGGGTGGTGACACGGGTCGCACCCATATGACCGGCCATTCTTTTGCCTTTGAAAACCTTACCCGGATCCTGGCACTGGCCGGTTGAACCGTGCGAACGGTGTGATACGGAAACACCATGGGAGGCGCGAAGGCCCTTAAAATTATGACGCTTCATTGCGCCGGCAAAGCCCTTGCCAATGGAAGTTCCGGTAACATCAACCTTCTGGCCAGGTATAAAATGGTCAGCAGTGATTTCCGCGCCCACGTCAACCATGTTTTCCGGCGACACGCGAAATTCAGCAAGTTTGCGCTTTGGCTCGACTTTGGCAACCGCAAAATGGCCGCGCATTGGCTTGGTCACATTTTTGACCTTGGCCGTGCCAACACCGAGTTGCAGTGCCGTGTAACCGTTCTTTTCATCCGTCTTTTGCGAAACGACCTGGCAATTCTCCATCCGGAGAACTGTCACAGGGACATTTACACCGTCATCGGTGTATATGCGGGTCATTCCCACCTTCTGTGCAATCACACCTGAACGCATTGGTTCAATCCTCTTTGAGGTACGAGCAGGAAAGTTCCTGCAACCCCGTTGTTTATATTTGCAAGGGCATCAGACCAATCTGTTCAGACAAATCCGAGGCTCTCAGGCCCGTATTGGTGCCTTCCAGAACATATTAATGTTCAAAGGCTGATGGGCTTAAAGTTTAATCTCCACATCCACACCGGCGGCAAGATCAAGTTTCATCAAAGCATCCACAGTCTGCGGTGTTGGATCAACAATATCCAGAAGCCGCTTGTGTGTCCGCATTTCAAACTGCTCACGCGACTTTTTGTCGATATGAGGTGAGCGGTTGACGGTATATTTTTCAATTCTTGTGGGCAGCGGGACAGGACCACGAACCTGCGCACCTGTGCGTTTGGCCGTGGATACAATCTCTTTTGCCGACGTATCAAGGATACGATGGTCAAACGCCTTGAGGCGAATTCGGATATTCTGACCGGCCATTTGTTTTTCCTTCGGAAAACGAAATCAGAAGTCGGAAACCGGAAGTCAGAAATGCACAATGTTGACATTTCCTATCACGATCAATCCTTGCGAATTCTTCTGATTTACTCCTTCTGATTTCTGATTTCTGACTTTCCGATTTCGGCGCAAGCCACTACTCGATAATTTTACCAACAATGCCGGAACCAACGGTTCGACCACCTTCGCGGATCGCAAAGCGTAAACGCTCTTCCATGGCAATCGGAACAATCAGCTCGACTGACATCTCAACATTATCGCCAGGCATAACCATTTCCGTACCCTCAGGCAGGCTCACAACACCGGTCACATCAGTTGTACGGAAGTAGAACTGTGGGCGATAGTTGGTGAAGAATGGTGTGTGACGACCACCTTCATCCTTGGTAAGGATATAGGCTTCAGCTGTGAACTTGAAGTGCGGGTTAACCGAGCCCGGCTTGCAAAGAACCTGACCGCGCTCGACCTTTTCACGTTCAATACCACGGATCAGCACACCGACATTGTCGCCAGCTTCACCGCGATCAAGCAGCTTGCGGAACATTTCAACACCGGTACAAGTGGTTTTCTGGGTGTCCTTGATGCCAACGATTTCAACATCATCACCAACATTGATCACGCCACGCTCAACACGACCGGTAACAACCGTGCCGCGACCGGATATCGAGAATACGTCCTCGATCGGCAGCAGGAAGGGTTGGTCAATCGGACGGTCGGGCTGTGGAATGTATTCATCAACCGCTTTCATCAATTCGCGAACGGAATTTTCGCCGATTTCCGGATTATTGCCTTCCATTGCTGCAAGGGCAGAACCTTTGATGATTGGAACATCATCGCCTGGATAATCGTAGGTATCGAGAAGTTCACGAACTTCCATTTCAACCAGTTCGAGGAGTTCCTCATCATCCACCTGATCCACCTTGTTGAGATAGATAACAAGAGCCGGAACGCCAACCTGGTAAGCCAGCAGGATATGCTCGCGAGTTTGGGGCATGGGACCATCAGCTGCAGACACCACCAAAATTGCGCCATCCATCTGCGCCGCACCGGTGATCATGTTTTTCACATAGTCGGCATGGCCGGGGCAATCGACGTGCGCGTAGTGGCGTGCGTCAGTTTCATATTCAACGTGAGCCGTTGAAATGGTAATGCCGCGGGCTTTTTCTTCCGGAGCGCCATCAATTTCATCATAGGCCTTGAAGTCGCCAAAATACTTGGTAATCGCCGCTGTCAGCGTCGTTTTACCGTGGTCAACATGGCCGATTGTGCCGATGTTACAGTGAGGCTTGTTACGTTCAAATTTTTCTTTTGCCATTGTGGCTCTCCATCTTTCGCTACTCTAGTGCGACAGTTTTGGTTGATTCAGACTACGCGTATTTCTCAATCACTTCATCAGCTACCGCCTGCGGCACCTGTTGGTAATGATCGAATGTCATGGTGTATTGTGCCCGCCCCTGACTCATTGAGCGAAGGGAGTTCACATAGCCAAACATATTGGCCAGCGGGACCATCGCATTGACAATCTGGTCAATGCCACGAATCTCGGTTCCGGAAATCTGACCACGACGTGAATTCAGATCACCAATTACATCGCCCATATAATCCTCAGGCGTGACAACTTCAACCTTCATGATGGGTTCAAGCAGCTTGGCACCGGCTTCCTTCGCACCCTGACGAAATGCAGCCCGGGCCGCAATTTCAAAGGCCAGTACGGACGAATCCACATCGTGATAGGCACCATCATAAAGCGTTGCCTTCACTCCGAGCATCGGGAAGCCTGCGACCGGGCCGGAATCCATCACGGATTTGATACCTTTTTCGACGCCGGGGATATATTCCTTGGGCACATTGCCGCCAACAACCTTGCTTACAAATTCGAAATCTTCGCTCTCTTCATTGGGAGAAAAAATAATCTTGACGCGGGCAAACTGGCCGGAACCACCGGACTGTTTCTTGTGGGTATAGTCGATATCGGCTTCGCGGGTGATGGTTTCGCGGTAGGCAACCTGTGGCGCACCGATATTGGCCTCAACCTTGAATTCACGCTTCATGCGGTCAACCAGAATGTCGAGGTGCAACTCGCCCATGCCGGCAATAATGGTCTGACCGGACTCTTCATCAGACTTGACCCGGAAAGAAGGATCCTCAGCCGCCAGACGATTGAGAGCGATGCCCATTTTTTCCTGGTCAACCTTGGTCTTCGGCTCAATGGCGATTTCAATCACCGGATCCGGGAACACCATACGTTCAAGAATAACCGGCTTAAGCGGATCGCAAAGCGTGTCGCCCGTGGTGGTTTCCTTGAGGCCTGCAATAGCAACTATGTCGCCAGCAAAGGCTTCCTTGATGTCCTCGCGTGAATTCGAATGCATTTCAAGCATACGGCCAACACGCTCTTTTTTGCCCTTGACCGAATTCAGCACGGAAGTACCTGTTTCAAGACTACCTGAATAAACACGACAGAAGGTCAGCGAGCCAACAAACGGGTCGTTCATAATCTTGAAGGCCAGCAGTGACAGCGGCTCGTCATCAGAAGACTTGCGCGTTGTATCGCTGTCATCCTTTGGATTAATACCTTTAATAGCAGGCACTTCGACCGGGCTTGGCAAATAGTCAAT
>QIIJ01000097.1 GCA_003232595.1 Aurantimonadaceae bacterium
GCAGCCATGCCGACCGAACCAAAAAAGGTCCAGGACGTGCAATAGATCGCCATGGAAAGGGCATAGATAACTGGTCGACTGGTGCGATTTTGGCGCGCTGACTTTGTGCGGTCGCCATAACTTGCCACCACAAACAGAAACAGTAGATATAACAGCGCCGTAACAACGACGACCCATCCCTGGGACAATCCATTTACCTTTCTTGGCCATCAAATCTGCATTTTCCGGTAAATGACCACAGGAATATCCAATTGTCCAATGCAAGCGCATTTGGAGCTTGGTTCAGCACAGCTTGCAATCAGTGGAATTTGAACTTCACCAGGGTTCACCTTGGGGAAACTTGTGCTAAAGTGGGCCCACCGCCGATGGGACACTTTGTCGACGGGTTAAAACATAAATCAGCTATGGAGAGAAACATGCTCGAAGAATTCAAAAAATTTATATTGCGTGGCAATGTGATGGATCTGGCCGTTGGTGTGATCATCGGCGGGGCATTCGCACTAATTACAAAATCACTTGTAGGTGATATCATCATGCCAGTTGCCGGAGCCATCTTTGGAGGCCTTGATTTTTCTAATTATTTTGTCGGACTTTCTTCTGTTGTGACAGCAAGTACATTGGATGCTGCAAAAGAACAGGGGGCTGTTTTGGCCTATGGCAGTTTTCTGACCGTATTGGTGAATTTTGTCATCATAGCCTTCATCATCTTTATGTTGGTTCGCATGGTCAATAATATGCAGTCAAAAGAAGAAGAAAAACCTGCAGAACCGCCGAAACCTACCAATGAAGAGGTGTTGTTGGCTGAAATAAGGGATGCACTGGTCAAAAATTAATTTTAACGGAAATTAGACAACGCAGGAAACCCCGGAGTGATTTCCGGGGCTTTTTGTGATGCCGTATTGCGTGGAGCCTTGAACAATGCAAACAGTGATATTTGCCCGTTGTCCACCCTCACATTGAACGGAGCCACTTGTGAGCGACTTCCTTTCCGGCCTTCGCAAAGAGGCTGTTGATACCCCTGAAAGCGGTATTGTTGCTGTGGTTAATTATGGCCGCAAAAATCCGGAACTAATCCCGCTTTGGGTTGGCGAAGGAGATTTGCCAACACCGCCATTCATTCACGAGGCGGCAACGCGGCAACGAAGGGGCTGAAAAACGGCGAAACATTTTATACCGGCAACGCGGAATACCGGAACTACGGCAGGCTTTGTCGAATTATCACAAAAATATATTTAATCGGAAAATTCCGCTCGAGCAGTTTTTTGGTACCTGATCTGGAATGCAGGCCATACAAGTTGCCGTTCGGGCTATTGCGGGTGCCGGGGATGAAGTAATTGTACCCTCGCCAATCTGGCCTAATATCACAACCGCACTTGGTAAAATTGGGGGCAGACCCGGTAGCATGTGCCATTTGATTTCAACCAGAATGGCTGGTCGATTGATCGGGATAAAGTTGAAAATGCCGTTACGACACGCACCAAAGCAATGTTCATCCACTCACCGGGTAATCCGACAGGATGGATGGCCGACCATGATTGCCTGAGCAATATTTTGGCAACGCCCGCAGGCACAAACTTTGGGTTATTGCGGACGAGGTTTATGGCAGGTTTGTCTATGAAGGCAGGCAGGCACCGTCTCTTTATGATGCCGCTGAACCTGATGATCGTAATTTATGCGTCAATACCTTCGCTAAAGGTTGTCAATGCGCGCTTTAGTCCTATAGGTAAGTGCGGGGTGAAATTCAGAGCGGGTGTTGTGGATTTAATGACTTCCCGCCGGTGCTATTGGTAAGCAGATTGATATTGGTATGAACTATCCGGGTCTGGATCAGGATCTGTTTACACCAAAGACAGGTATTGCAATATGAAATTGTTGACTAAGGCCAGATCGGAGTTTCGCCAGGTTTTTATGACAATGGCGATTTTTTCGTTTGTTATCAATTTGCTGATGCTAACCATGCCGCTCTATATGCTGCAGATATATGATCGCATCTTGCCTTCACGCAGTACTGAAACACTAACTTTCCTTTCGATCATAGCCGTAGTGGCGCTGGTTGTTCTGGGGTTGCTGGAGGCAGTCAGAAACGTTGTAGCCGCCCGTGCGGCTGCCCGGCTTGAAGCAACCCTTGGTGCCGAGACGCTTGTCACCGTTATTGATCGGGGCCGCGAGACCCAGGGCGACATCCAGCCGATGCGGGATTTAACCACCGTGCGCTCAACGATATCTTCTCGAGTAATATTCGCATTGCTGGATTTGCCATTTGCGCCGGTATTTATAGGGTTCCTGTATTTTCTGCACCCTCATCTTTTCTGGATAACACTGGTGGGTGCGGTGGTATTGGCGATTATTGCCATTCTAAACCAGTGGATGAGCACGGCTCCCACAAATGCGGCGGGAGCAAAAACCAACGCGGCTCTTGGGGCGGCACAATCGTTTGCGCGAAATTCAGAATCATTACGAGCCATGGGCATGGTCAATAACAGCATTTCGATATGGGGTCGGGCTAATGCAGATGCTCTCATTGCTCAGGATACAGCGGCACGCTCAACAGCCATATTTACCGGCCTGTCGCGTACCATTCGCACCGGCTTGCAGATTGCCGTTCTGGGCTATGGCGCCTTTCTGGTTCTCGCCGGAGAAATGACAGCCGGAATGATTTTCGCCGCATCAATTATTTCCGGGCGTGGTTTACAGCCGATTGATCAGGTAATCGGCGGCTGGCGTCAATATGTTGCCACATGGAGTGCCTGGAAACGGCTAAGGAAAGTGCTGGCGGAAACCGCGGCTGATCACAAACGAACGACAATGCCGGAGGCAAAAGGTGAAATTACCGCCGATGGTGTCGTTGTAATAATGCCGGGCGGGTCCATTGATAGCGCCATTCTGAAAAGGGTTTCATTCGGCCTGCATCCAGGCGATTCTCTGGGTGTAGTCGGACCCAGCGGAGCGGGCAAATCCACCCTTGCCCGGGTGCTTGTCGGAGCGGTGCCTGCCAATGGTGGCAAAGTCAGACTGGATGGGGCTGAATTGTCAAACTGGAGCCCAGAAGACCTTGGCCACCAGATTGGCTATTTATCCCAGGAAATTGAACTTCTTCCCGGTACCGTTGCTGAAAATATTGCCAGACTGGCAAGCAATGCAGATTCTGAAAGTGTGCTTGCAGCTGCTCAAAAGGCCGGGGTGCACGAACTTATCCTGAATCTGCCTGACGGCTATGATACGAGGCTTGGCCCTGGCGGGTTTACCCTTTCAGGTGGTCAGCGTCAGCGTGTAGCCCTTGCACGGGCTTTTTATGGTGATCCAAAACTGATGATACTGGATGAACCCAATGCAAATCTTGATGAAGAAGGTGATCTAGCATTAAGTCGCGCACTAAAGGCTGCTAAAGACAGCGGTACAACTGTAGTCCTTATCACCCAAAGGCCGCAGATTCTGGCCAATGTTGACAAAATACTGCGCCTTCAATCAGGGACAGTTGATTTCTTCGGCAGCCGTGAGGAATTCATCACAAAATTGACTGAACTGAAAAAGCAGGCCACGGAACAGCAAAATAAACAGCAACACCCGGCCCCACAATCCGCCAAGCCGCAAATGGTCAATCAGGTATTGCCGGTTAAGTCGGAAGCAGGATCAAAATCCGGCAAAGACAAAGCAAAAAATAAATCCGAATTACCTGAAAAGTTTGCTGTTACAGCATCATTTGCACCAGAGATGAGGGCAAAAAATGACCATTGATATGGCTGGCAATACTACAGAAAACAACTGGTTCAAGAATGTTAATACCAGCGCTAAATTGCCTGCAGCAATTGGATTTTTCGTTCTAGCAGCTTTTATTGGGGGATTTGGGATTTGGGCAACACAAGCACCACTTTCCGGCGCAGCAGTTGCAAATGGCGTGGTTGCCGCATCTGGCCAAAATCAGATAGTTCAACATTTCGAAGGCGGTATAGTCGAAAAAATCCTGGTGCGAGAAGGTGACCGGGTCAGTAGAGGCCAGCCTCTGTTGATCCTGGATAAAACCTCTGCCGAAGCCATCAAAAACAGGCTCACACAATTGACAATCGCGTTGGAAGCCAAGGCTACTCGGCTTGAAGCGGAGCGTGATGGCCTCACAGAATTTGAGTTTCCAACCAGCCTTGTTGAGCGGGCCAAGAATGAAAACCAGGCAGGCGACCTGATTGAACAAAAAGCTGAATTTGACAAACGCCACGCAAGAAACACAACAGAACAAGCAATTCTGATCCAGCGAGAAGCCGCCTTAGACGAGCAGATTGAGGGTTTGAAAGCACAAAAGAAAGCAGCCGAGAGGCAGTTGGAAGTTGTACTGGACGATTTGCAAAGAAAACGAAAACTTTTGGATAGGGGGCTGACCCAGCGATCACAGGTAACCTTGCTTGAGCGAAATGAAGCAGATTTTTTGGGCCGGATTGGCAGCTTTACAGCAGATATCGGGCGAGCCCGGACATCCATCATCGAGGCCAATGAGCAAAAGGAGCAATTGCGTGCACAAAAAGCGGAAACTGCGGTGACCGCCCTCAATCAGGTTCGCAGAGAAATGGCTGATTCCCGCGAGCAGCTAAATGCAGCGATTGCCATATTGAAACGGGTTGTCATACGTGCGCCCAGCGATGGCGTGATTATCTCCAGGAAGGTCAATACTCCCGGAAGCGTGGTGCGCGCCGGCGAAGATATTATCGAGATCCTACCCACGTCCAGCGAGCTTATTATTGAAGCAAGAGTGAGTCCCATCGATGTGGATGTTATTCATATTGGACAGGAAGCAAGTTTAAGATTTTCAGCGCTCAACCAGCGGACAACGCCGGAGGTGCAGGCAACGGTCACCTATATCTCCGCCGACCGACTGGTCGACCCTGCAACGCAGGAATCCTATTATTCAGCCCGGCTGAAAATTGCGGAAGAATTGCCACCATCAATTGACAAAAGCATGATATTTCCTGGTATGCCGGTAGAAACCTACATCAAAACCGGCGACCGCACTTTTTTCGAATATCTTGCGCGCCCCATTCTTGATTCGTTCAATCGTGCCTTTCGCGAGGAATGAAGCTACGATATGCAGCTATTTACGATTGTCATCGCAATTTGCCAAATTCCTGAAGCATGGCATGTTGATATTGCAACAAATTGAAATGCCCAACCTGTTCTATCTCGCCGGACTATGACAAGGTGCCAATAGTCGACGGCCAGCAGTTGATGGAATTATCTGGATGTCTACGCAAAAGGTGGGGTAATGCCGGATCAGCAGTTCAAACGTCAGCTTGTGACGATCATGTCGATTGATGTGGTCTCGTACAGCCGTTTGATGGGTGAAAACGAAGAAAACACCCTTACCCAGCTTAACAAACACAGGCAAACCGTCAGCGAAGCAGTTGGACGTTACAATGGCAGATTGTTCGGTGTTGCCGGCGACAGCCAGATGGCAGAATTTTCCAGCCCGGTAGATGCAGTTCGATGTGCTGTGGAATTTCAAAGGTCGATAGAAAGCGGAAATCAGGAACTGAAACCTGAACAACAAATGCAACTGCGTGTCGGGATCAACATTGGAGATGTAATCGTCGAAAGTGGCGATTTGTTTGGGGATGATGTCAATATTTCTGCACGATTGCAGGAGAGTGCCCATCCTGGCGGCGTTGCACTCTCGCAAACTGTCTATTCCCATGTTAACGGCAAGATCAATCTGACATTCGAGGATGCAGGACAACAATTTTTTAAAAACATTCAAGTGCCAGTCCGCCTGATACACGTGCAATTCAATACTGATCTGAAAAACGCAGGCACCAATACAAACCAGACGCCAATTGCTGCCCTTCCCTCAGTTCCCGGATTGGCCGACCGTCCAGCTCTGGCTGTACTGCCATTTGAAGACTACAGCAGTGACGGAGCTTCACAATACATCGCAGACGGCCTTTCAGAGGATATTGCCATTGGCCTTGCAAAAATGCGCTGGTTTCCCGTCATTTCCAGAAATTCCGTCATTGTGTTCAGAGGCAAGCCTGTTGACGAGATGACAATTGGAAGAACCCTAGGCGCACGGTATTTACTTGAAGGCAGTGTCCGGCTGCGCGGCAATGAATTGCGGGTTACAGCTCAATTGATCAATGCTGAGGCGGGTGTGAATATCTGGACAAACACCTACCAGTATCCAAGAGAGGAAATATTGGAGCTGCAAGATGAGATTGCACATAGCATTATAGCTGTATTGAGTAGCCAGATTGATCAGGCGGAGCAATCCCGTTCCTATGCCAAATCCTATGAAAAACTGGACACCTGGGATTTAGTCAAGCGTGGATTATGGCATCAGAACCGGATGACCCGTGAAGATGCAATCAAGGCCCGTGAGTTGTTTGGGCACGCACTTGACCGCGATCCGAATTCGGTCGAAGCGCTGGTTCATATGGCCTGGTGTAATTTTTGGCATGTATGGATCCAGCAAAAAGATGAAGAAAAGTTGGTAGAGATGGAGAACCAGGCCCGATGGGCCATGCATATGGACCGGATGGATTCCCGCCCGCATATGCTGATCGGGATTTCACTTTTAATGCGGCGCCAGCCCGACCAGGCGCGTATTCCTTTGAAAGAAGCGGTAAGATTAAACCCTAGCCTTGCGATTGCTTATGCTTCAATCGGATCGGCGTATATCCTTACCGGTCGCGGTGAAAAGGCCATTGCACCGCTTAAAACGGCCATGCGGCTTAACCCTGTTGATCTGAACTGTTTTCATACACTTGGTGAATTGGCAATCGCTCATTTTATCACCGGGCAAATGGCAGAATGCCTTGCTTTTGCGACTGAGTCACTTGGCCTGAGACCGGGCTACTGGTACGCGCGTATTGTCCGGATTTCAGCTTTGGTTGAGACGGATGAATTAGAAGAAGCAATCCGCGAAATTGATATTCTGAAGGCCCAAAACCCCAAATTCAGCCTCGATGATGTACGATGGCTGCCATTTGTTGACAATACATGGACAGGCCGGTTGATTGACAATCTATTGGTGGCCGGATTTAGTGATGAACCAGGTTAGCAGGCTTTTCTATTATTGATCGGAAATAGCTCGTGACCCGTTACTGGTGTGTAAATTTGCACAGAATGTCGTGCATACACTTCGTATGATTTTGTCAGTGCAAGGCTAGGGGAATAATCAGATGGTCCAGATGAAATATTTTGATCGGATCAATGAACTAAGAGCCATTGATTTTAACGTCAATGCTGACACTCCTTACGATTATGGTCAGCTAAAATCCAGCGGTATAATTGCGAAAGCTGTCACCTGGATACTTGATCATCCCTATTGGTGGATGAAATTTCTGCGCAACTGGTTTCCAGTCCTGCAGTTTGGCAAAATAGCATTTGTTTCCCGCAATGAAGACGTCAAGGAAATCCTGGAACGGCAGGATGCGTTTTCGACACCATTTGGTCCCGATATGGTCGACACAAGCGGAGGAGTGGAAGCTGTGCTTGGCATGCAGGACGGCCCTGATTATCGCAAGACCAAAGACCTGTTAGCCAAAGCATTCACTGCTGAAGATATCAATACTATCGTTAAACCACTCAGTTTGGACATTGCAGATAATATCGTCAAAAAAAGCCAAGGCAGGCTGAACGCAGTGCGTGATCTTATTACAGCTGTACCGGTACGAATTTGCCGCGATTATTATGGATACAATATAGAACCCCATGAGGAGCGGGATTTTGCCGAATGGAGCATTGCGCTTAGCACAATGTATTTTGCAGATTTTTTTGGTAGTGAAAAACTACGCCGACAATCGTTGATCGCTGCTGCAAAATTACAGCGTATAACTGATCGCTCAATAGTTTTAGCCCGAAGCAATAAAGACAAAAAGAACACGCCGCTTAGTCGATTGCTTGAACTGCAAAAGAGTGAGCCTGATACGTTAAGTGATGCCGATATACGCGGCGCAATGATCAGTATGGTTGCCGGGTTCGTGCCAACAAATACCATGGCAGCCAGCCACATGCTTGATGTATTGTTATCCAATCCTGATGCACTCTCAAAGGCGATTGATGCAGCACTAAAAGATGATGACAAAGAACTGCTGGCCTGCCTGACCGAGGCCATGCGCTTCAAACCACTTAATCCAGGCCCAATGCGCTTTGCCAGGAATGACGTCGTTATCGCCGAGGGCAAAAAACATGCACGCAGAATTCCAGCCGGCACCACAATAATAGCTTCGACCCAGTCGGCAATGATGGATGATCGCGCACTGCGAAACCCAAGACGCTTTGACCCTGGCAGACCTTATAGTGCCTATTTGCTCTATGGACATGGTATTCACTGGTGCATTGGAGCTCAGATCGCCAATACCCAGATCACACAAACACTGAAAACATTGTTTCGACAACAAAATATTCGGCGTGCGCCTGGCAAAGCAGGAAAACTGACAAAGTGGGGTGCATTTCCTGACCGGCTTGATGTGCAATTTGATTTGTGAATCGAAGATCTGCCTGAAAGATTGCCATCGCTTTCTCCAGGCAGGATTCAGGTTGCGCTCAGGCCCTCATGTTAACAGTGTGCAAAAGATCACAGACTAAATATCAGCCTGCAGATAATATTCATATATTGACTTTTTGCCTCGTGCGTTTTTTCAGAGTCTTCATGTGGAATTTAGGGATTGCACTTGTGGACTGATCTGGCCCCGGGTTTTCCGGGGCCTTTTTATTTCCAGTGTCTCAAGAGTTTTTCCAAAGCATACAATCCCCAATTTGCCTGAAATGCAGATCACGTCAATAGCTTTGTTGTTGGAGTAGTTTTCTGTATAGCCTCCCGGGCAAATTCTCAAACTCGTTATTGGTTTATCGGAATTGATGCCAGTTAATTAACTCAGGTTTTACCCTATTTGTAAGGAAATTATTCAGCAAACTGCGATAGAGTTACAACCTGCAATTGGCGATCTGGAGATCAAAATGAAGAGCTGCATGATACTGGATGATTCCAGTGTAATTCGTAAAGTGGCACGTCGAATTCTTGAAAATGCCGGCTGCACCGTCTTTGACGCCATTGATGGCGAAGAGGCGCTTTTATTGTGCCGGGGTAAAATGCCGGATGCTATCATTGTTGACTGGACCATGCCCGGGATGTCAGGAATTGAGTTCATCAGTGCATTCAGTGAAACTTTTGGTGAACTGGCCGAAAACACAGCGTTGATTTATTGCACCTACGAAATGGATGTGCCAGCAATGGCGCGGGCAAAACGCGCCGGTGCCACACACTTTATCATGAAACCATTTGATCAACGAACCATGTTGGAAAAACTGGCGGACGCAGGCTTGATGTCAACTGATGTGGCCGCATAGTTCAAGTCACAAAAAACCCGCCTATATTTCAAAGCGGGTTCTATCTAAATAAGATTAGCGGATGCAACTTGGTCTATGCGCTTTCGCGCAGTTCATTTTCTTCAGGTTCGCGTAGAACATATCCACGACCCCACACCGTTTCAATGTAGTTTCTGCCGCCGGTTGCCGATGCGAGTTTCTTGCGCAGTTTGCAAATGAAGACATCGATAATCTTCAATTCCGGTTCGTCCATACCGCCATAAAGGTGATTGAGGAACATTTCCTTTGTTAACGTGGTTCCTTTCCGCAATGACAGCAGTTCCAGCATCTGGTATTCCTTGCCGGTCAAATGCACTCGTTGGCCATTCACTTCAACAGTTTTGGCATCGAGATTGACTTTCAGATCGCCGGTATTGATGACTGATTCGGCGTGCCCTTTTGAACGACGTACAATGGCGTGAATACGCGCAACCAACTCGTCCTTGTGAAAGGGTTTGGTCATATAATCATCAGCGCCAAATCCCAAACCGCGTACTTTATCCTCAATGCCGGCCATGCCGGAAAGGATAAGAATTGGCGTCTTGATTTTGGAAAGGCGCAAGGTGCGAAGGACTTCATAGCCCGACATATCCGGTAAATTCAAATCAAGCAGGATGATGTCATAATCATATAATTTGCCGAGATCGACACCCTCTTCACCCAAATCCGTTGTATAGACATTGAAGCTCTCGGATTTGAGCATCAATTCAATACTTTGAGCGGTCGCGCTGTCGTCTTCAATCAGCAACACTCGCATTTTATTCCCCTTTATCTCCGGTTTGCACGTGGAGAACAGCCCCATATTTCGGGCGGTTTGTGCCGGTTATTACGTGTGACATCAAACTGCCACTTAATGGTTAACAAAATATAATTCCTTTTGGCAAGGTGTAATATCCTGTTCAAACGAATTCATCCATCATATTGAGATTAATCAATGAATCTGATTCCGAATGAATTAACCTTTTACATGAAGAACCAGCAGCAAGTGATTCTTCAAGCAGTGCAGATTGTACCTGAACCATTATATTCTTGAATATTGGCACGTTCCAAACTGTTACCGCATGATTAACGCTGTAGGTAAACGAAAGGTTACTAATTTCCAATTCTTCGCAATTTGTTGCGGCAAATACTCCAGATCGAATCAAAAATTCATATTCAGCAACAATTTTATCGGAATTGTGACAATCTTAATCAATTCGGGCCAAGGTGAAGTTTGTAATTGAGTATCACGCTGTTTGCGGGAGTATTGAGTAATGAAGTCGCGTGAAAGTTTGCTTCGATTGAAGCGTTTCCAGGTGGAAGAAAAGCGCCGCCAGTTTGCCCAGATTGAAACAATGATCGGAGATTTTGACCGGATGTGCGCCGATCTGGATTCCCAGATTGCATTTGAGGAAAAGAAGGCGGGGATTAGTGATGTAGATCACTTTGCCTACCCGACATTTGCCAAAGCTGCACGTCAACGGCGTGAAAACCTGCAAGGATCGGTTGCAGGTCTCAAGGACCAGATGACAGCCGCCGAAATTTCCCTGGAAGAAGCTGAAGAAGAACTGAAAAAAGCGGAAATGCTGGACCAACGTGATGGTGGCAAGGGCCGTGAGGCGATAAACCTCGAACGCCAGCAACATGAAGCGGAACAACGCCGCTCGATGATCGGTTAATACAAATCCGCTTGGTATTTTGGGCTCAAGGCTCCTGGCAGTCGCTTTGGAGCCTTTTTCTGTTGTAATATACGGGGAAGTTAATATTCTAAGTAGACAGAAATGGTACGTTTGATATTCGAAGCTACAGCGACACAGCAGTTATGACCAGTCTTGTAATTTCGACTGCCCTTCTTGCTTCAGCAATTTTTTTCGGCCTCGGCATAACACTCCCACTGGTGCAGTTCGACAAATTCTATTTCTTTTCAGAATCCCCCTCCCTGCTTGAACTGGTTGTCACTTTGTGGCGGGAAGGGCAGGGTTGGATTGCTTTTCTGGTGGTGTTTTTCTCAATTGGAATGCCTTTGCTGAAAATGGTGATTGTTTTCAATTCAGCAGTCAAAAGGAATAACGAAACCCTTCCTCATTGGCTTTCCTATCTGTCAAAATGGTCGATGATGGATGTGGTGCTGGTCGCGCTTGTGATATTTGGTGCCAAGACATCCGGTGTGGCCACCGCAATTGCACAGCCGGGCATATGGTTTTACGCCGGTGCTGCCCTGCTAAGTGTCGTTGCAGCTGAACTGCTAAAATTCAACCGGGGTTAAGTTTTGGAATTTACGATAAAAGTTTACCAGTCATTGGGGCATACTCCGAATACTGCGCATGCCGTGGCCGCGGTGCTGCAACCGTACAGCCTTCGGCGGAATATTGCTGCAATTTACTCCTGAGTGTACGGCTTGAAATACCCAGAATATCAGCAGCAAATGTTCGATTTCCGCCGCAATGGGTCAATGTTTGCAGTATCAGGGATTTTTCCATCTCCAAAAGGCTCTGACCCAGCCTCAATGGTTCGCTCTCATCGCCTATCCACGCGGACGAATTATATTTTCGGCTGATACCTTGCTGATTGACACTGTCACTTGAGTCTGATTGCAGCATCTTTGGAAGCCCGCTTCCGTGTTTGACAAAATTGGCCGCCAGTACATCCATATCGACCCCTGTGCTGCAAATAACAATATCCGCTATCAGCCCGGCAGCAATTTCCTCTAATGCCAAACTTGTATCCTTGCAAAACACTATATTATCGCTGGAATTAATTTCATTAAACTCTTCGCCCGCAAAACGGCTTGCCCCGGAGCCTGATCGAAAATCACCAACAATCAAAACCTGCATAATTTGTCCCTGATATTCCTGTTTGAACTGTCCAAAAGAACGGTACCTATCAGACACCTTTCTGTTGGCAGGAATACTGGATGATTATGGTAAACCAGCCGTTAATACGAATGGCCGGCAATTGAATTTGGTCGCGATATTTGTTCATTCCAATTTGTGGACAGGTAGAATATCGATAGCTAATTCGGTTGCAGCATTGGCCTTATGGTAGAAACCACCTTTTGTTTCATCCCTTAAATAAGCATCCGAATACTCAATCGCATGGTTTGCCACCAGCTCGACGGCGTTGATTATATGCGAGACCGTCGCCTCATCCATCAGATAGTTGAAATTCAGCCTAACCCAGCCAGGTTTCTGGAATTCGTCTCCGGCAAGAACATCGGCTCGAATGCTCTCGGATTCGGAACGTTCAACTCCCAAAAGCCGATGACCGTAAGGCCCTGCGCAGACACAGCCGCCGCGAGCCTGTACTCCCGTCAGGTCACTCAGTAGTTTGGTAATCAACTGGTGATGTACATAACCTCCACAATCATCGCGAACAATAAAAGAGAAAATTGGCAGACGTTCCGAAAACCCGGTGCCGAGCAGTTTTATTTTGGGGTTTTTTTGCCACACATGCAAAGCCAGATCAGAAAATTCTTTATCGCGTTTCAATATCTGTTCTGTTCCAACCGCCTCTTTGACCAGGAACACAAGCGCTGCGCGGATATCCCCGACAACATTTGGTGTTCCAGCTTCCTCTCGCTCAATCAAACTGTCAAAATAGTCATGGGCCCAGGGGGAAACGTAGGAAACCGAACCACCGCCAGGCCATGTGGGCCGCTCTGCCCGCACCATGGATTTCCTGACAATCAAAAGGCCGGAAGCACCTGGTCCACCGGGAAATTTATGTGGCGATAAAAATATTGCATCCTTTTCCAAACCGGTACCGGGATTCATGTCTAACGGCAAATAGGGTCCACCGCCCGCATAGTCCCAAAATGCAAGCGCATTATGGCGTTTGAGGATCCGGGTTATGGAATCAACATCGCTGACAATACCGGTAACGTTTGATGCAGCGGAAAACGCCCCGATTTTGAGTGGCCTTCGATCACAGGCGATCAGGTGCTCTTCCAGTGCAGCAAGGTCGGGGCCACCTTCCGGCCCCTCTTCAATTTCAATGATTTCCGCACCACTCTCCCGCCACGGGAGTATGTTGGAATGATGTTCGTATGGGCCAATAAATACCACAGGCGTGTTTTGAACCGCGCCCAATCTGGCTGTATCCGCAAGTTCTGCAACACCACAAAGGGCTACTGTACGATTTATTGCTGATGTTGCGCCTGAACCTGAAAAAATAACAGAACAATCATCACCCGCATTGGTTATTCTGGCAATGGCAGTGCGCGCCTCTTCGCGCATGCGGGTCATGACAGCACCGCAATGGGATGCTTCAGTGTGGGAATTCGCATAATAGGGCAGAACTTGTTCCTGAATAAAGTCTTCAACCTGGCACAATGCCCGCCCGGACGCGGTGTAATCCGCATAAATCAGGTTTTTACGGCCAAACGGTGTGGCGAATTCAATACCTTCGCCAATCAGACCTTTTCGGAGCCTTGTTATGATATCTGCGGAATCAAGACTTTTTCGGAATTGATCAATGCTCATTTTTGCCCTCTTTGGTAAAGTAGACCCCGGCTTTGTTGGTAAATCATCGCTGATTTCCAAAAAACGGATATCGAACACTACCAAATTTTGGATTTAGTTTTTAGCCAATTTTTTGTTACGTTACAGTTTATTTGGGACAATTTTACTAATTTTATTAAATAATTCGATCAATTTCACATTGTTGATTTTTATTACCGGAAACATTTAAAAATACTCATTTATCACCTGCGCTTTCAGGAGCAAATTCTAAAAATAGTGTACCAAGTTTGATAAGCCACACAGGTTGATTGCGGCTACTTAGAGCACTTCCGGCCTGATTTAGCTCCATCAAGTGGGTCAAATCAGGTCGGAAGTGCTCTAATTCCTACCGCCACTAAAACAATCGAGGTAACGATTTGTTGCCAGTGTACTGCATCCCTCACATTTTTGGCCAGCTGTTTTCAAATGGTCGATGCAATGCGCGCTCAACAAGCTCCAGATGATCCTGCCCGTAAAACATGTCGCCATCTACAACGTAGGTCGGAGAGCCGAACATTGAGCGTTCGATCGCATCTGCCGTATTTTTCTGGTAGATGGCAATCACATCCGGTGTTCCGGCGAGCTTAAACACAATCTGCGGGTCCACTCCCGCTGATGATATCAACGAGGCCAATGTGGATTTATCGGCGAGGTCCGCATGATCCCGCCAGTGGGCTTCCATCATGATGTGGGCCAGTTTATCTATGTTGAGACCTTGCCCGGCCGCTGCTATCAATACAGTGTTTGCCAGGGTTATGTTATTGCGATGATTTTCAGGAATGCCTCCTTTGAAACCCACCTGCCGATATTCTGCCCACCGTTCAATCTCACGTCCGAAATAATAATTGCTGTGAGCCCTGCTGCGATCGCGAAAGTTTTCCGGATTCGCAGCAGCTACTACGGCATTCAAATTCATTGGCTTATGGACCAACTGCCGTCCTGCAGTGTCAGCAATCTCCATCAATCGCATTGATCCCAAATAGGCAAACGCTGAATGTGCCGAATAGAAATACTCGATATCAGCCATATTAGCGCTCCGGCATTGAGTTTGGGAAATACCGCCTATACCACCGCTTCGACGGCCTCGACCTGCGGAATAAAGTGTTTCAAGAGGTTTTGAATGCCGTGTTGCAGGGTTGCGGTAGAGGAAGGACAACCCGCACATGCACCCCGCATTTCCAGATAAACAATGCCTTCCTTGAATCCGCGAAATGTGATGTCGCCACCATCTTGTGCGACTGCCGGGCGAACCCTCGTTTCCAGCAGATCCTTGATAGTTTCAACGATATCCTCATCGCCCTCGTCGAAAAACTCCTGACCACTGCCGGTTGCCGTACCTGCTTCAACATCTGCCGTCATGACCGGTGAATCATTCATGAAATGCTCCATGATGGCACCCAGAATTGCCGGCTTCAGATGTTGCCAGTCAGAAACGTCTTTTTTAGTGATGGTGACAAAGTCGTGGCCAAAAAACACCCCATCCACACCTGTTACTTCAAACAGACGTTCGGCCAGGGGAGATTTGCCCTCAGCTTCATCAAGTCCGCGGAAATCAATTGTGCCGGAGGGAATGACCGTGCGTCCAGGCAGGAACTTCAGGGTTGCTGGATTGGGGGTGGCTTCTGTCTGAATAAACATTTTCGATACCTGTGATGTTGATGGGCTATCTAGCCCGGCAGATGGAGTAAGCTCCGCTATCAGTTTAGAATTACTCTAAACAATAACCGCTGCTGACCCGGGTTTCAAGCTTAACAGTCAAAATAATGCGCCATCGTCACCAATCAAGTCGCCGGCATAATGAATCCGACGATTTCCTTGACAGCCTTGATGGTATCGGAAGCAAGAACACGGGCGCGATCTGCCCCGTTGGAAAGTATTGCATCGATATGCCCAGGATCGGCCTGCAATTTTTGCATTTCTGAGGAAATCGGCGCCAGTATTTCTACCGCCAAATCTGCCAGTTTCGGCTTGAATTGGGAAAATTCCTGGCCTGCAAATTCGGCCAGCACAGCATCCTTACCGGTCTCGGCCAAAGCTGCATAAATCCCGACCAGGCTTTCCGCTTCCGGTCTTCCTTTTAGCTCATCGAGATTATCCGGAAGAGGGGCGGGGTCTGTCTTTGCCTTGCGAATTTTTTTGGCTATGGTTTCCGCGTTGTCGGTAAGCACAATGCGGGAAAGATCGGAAGGATCTGATTTCGACATTTTTTTTGTACCATCGCGTAGGCTCATAACACGGGTGGCGGGTCCTTCAATCAATGGTTCAGTCAACGGAAAGAACTGGTCACCATAGCCTTCTTCGGCGATGGACGGGCCAAAATCATTGTTGAACTTCTGGGCGATATCGCGGGTCAGTTCAAGATGCTGCTTTTGATCATCACCAACCGGCACATGGGTTGCGCGATAGACCAGAATGTCGGCGGCCATCAGGTTAGGATATGAGAAAAGTCCAACGGAAGCTTTTTCGCGATCCTTGCCTGCCCTGTCCTTGAACTGGGTCATGCGGTTTAGCCAGCCCATGCGGGCAACACAGTTGAATATCCATGCAAGCTCGGCGTGTTCTGCGACCTGACTCTGGTTGAAAACAATGTGTTTTTCAGGATCAATACCGCAGGCGATAAAGGCTGCCGTCACTTCTCGAATATTGTCGGCCAGCACCTTGGGATCCTGCCATGTAGTGATGGCATGCATATCGACGACACAATATATACAGTCGTGATTTTCCTGCAGAGCGACAAATTTTTTGATCGCGCCGAGATAGTTGCCAAGATGAAGATTACCGGTCGGCTGAACGCCGGAAAATACCCTTTCGGGGAATTTAGTCATATTGGTGGGCTCCATTGCCGGAGGGTTGGACTCCTGCCGGTCGATGATATTTCGTGCGGGTTATGACGGAGTGGCCGGGTAAGGGCAAGAAAAAATTCAACCGCGTTTGAGCATTGTTTTTAGTTCTGCCTTTGAAACCACACCGGTCAGGATAATGATGGCAAAATAGATTATTACAGATGCGGCGATGAGGCCGAGCACAAAGACCATCCGGGAAAGGAACCCGGCGGTGGACAACTGATCGGCCAACGCCTCATGGCCAAACCAGAGCAATGCGCCCATTATTGCGCTTGATACAACAATCATCATCACCCGGTACAGGGTTTGTTTTTCGGGTCGATATTCTGAAATTGATCCAGGCAGAAATTGCTGTGGCAATAGCAATTCCGACATGGCCCATGGTCGGAAACAGGGCAAGGGAAATGCCCACATTGGCCACCATCATGACTATGGAATAATAAAACGGTGTGCGCATATCTTCGCGGGCAAAATAGGCCGGTTGAAAAACCTTGATTAGCACATAAGCCGGAAGGCCGGAGGCATAACCAGCGAGCGCAGCAGCCGTCAGCGCCGTGGTTTCGGCGGTAAAGGCACCTCGTTCAAAAAGCAAAGAAACAATGGCATCGGGGATAATCACAAAGCCCACAGCTGCCGGTAATGTCATCAACAGGGCAAATTCAAGCGAGCGGTTTTGCAGTCTGGATACTTCTGCATGATCGCCAGCATTTAAGGAACGTGACAATTCAGGCAACAAAACCACGCCGATGGCAATGCCGACCACTCCGAGGGGCAATTGGTTGATACGGTCTGCATATTGCAAAAGGGCGATGGCTCCGTCCTGGGCTGATGCAATGATTCTTCCGATTTGAATGTTAATCTGCAATACACCGCCGGTCAGAACTACAGGGCCCATCAAAATCAGCAACCGTTTGACTTGCGGGGTCATTTTTGGACGTTTGAGCTTCAACGAAAAGCCAGCGTTTTTGGTGCCCACCATCAACAATGCCAATTGGGCAAATCCGGAAATAAAAACACCCCATGAAAGCATGATACCGGTTGTACGCGGGCCCGCCCCCAACCACAGTCCCAGCAACAGAACGCCAACGAGTATTATATTCAGCAATACCGGAACAATGGCTGCCAGAAAATATAACCGCATGGAATTTAAGACGCCCGACAACATAGCCACCAGCGACATGCACAAAAGATAGGGAAACATGATCCGCGTCATGATGATGGTAAGGTCTATTTTAGCAGGATTTTCAAACAGCGGCGCAATGATGGTCGAGACCAGAAACGGCATGGCTATAAGTGAAAGCGCTGTGAACAACAGCAAAATGGCCACCAGCATGGCAAGAACTTCTTCGGCAAACTGGCGGGCGGATTTCTCGCCATCAGCTTCAAGCTTTTTCGCAAAAAGCGGCACAAATGCGAGGTTGAAAGCACCTTCTGCAAAAATTCGGCGAAACAGGTTGGGGAAGGCAAAGGCTGCGTAAAATGCATCGGCAACAGGCCCGGCACCAAGTGATGCAGCAATCAGCATCTCACGCACAAATCCGAGAACCCTACTTGCTGATGTAGCGCCACCGACCGTGGCAAATTTCCTGATCAAACTCACCTGAAAGTTACCCTATGCAACCACATCGGCTTTATTACCTTTATTTGATTTGGCAGGTATATTCTTTGCCGGTGCTATAATGTCCATAATCGCATGCTCGATGTCTCTTTTCCTCCGGGGGCTTTCAATTTTTGCACCTACCAGATCGGTCAGGTAAAATGTATCGATGGCTTTTTCACCAAAAGTCACGATATGGGCTGAGGCTATGTCCAGATTAAGATCAGCCAAAACTCCGGTCAGGGCCGATAACAGGCCTGGTCGATCGAGGCATTCAACTTCCAACACGGTGAACTTATTTGACAGCGTATTGTCGAGGGTAATCACAGGGGATACGGCAAACGCGCCTAGCCCGCGCCTGGGTTTAATATGCGATGCCATGAGTTCCGGCAGATTGACTTCACCGGAAAGCACATCTTCAATCAGTTTGCTGATACGTTTGGCGCGACGGAACTCGTCATCATCTATGTCAAATTCACGGGTAATGAAAATTGAATCCAGCGCACGACCATCCTTCGTGGTGAATACCTGCGCGTCGACAATATTGGCGCCGCCTGCCGAGCAGGCCCCGGCAATGATTGAAAGCAGTCGCGGGTGATCGGGCGCGAGCACCGTAATCTCGGTAATCGCTTCAAATTGCTTTGTCGTAACTGTGGTTGCCAGCGGTTTTCTGGCCCAGTCGGAATCGCGAATGAATTCCATATGGCGGACCTGGTCTTCGCGCGAGACTGTTAGCAGGTAGGCATCATAATGAAGGTTGAGAACCCGGTCACGTTCAAATTCATCCCAGCTGGAAAGCATCTCTTCGAGCTCTTTTCTGGTGGACTCCACCCGCTGCTTTCTCGAGGTACCGGAAAATCCACCCGTCAGATGCGGTTCAGTCTCATGATAAATCGTGCGTAGCAATTGTCCTTTCCAACCATTCCACACGCCAGGACCAACCGCCCTGGTATCGCAGACGGTAAGAATTAACAGCATTTTCATCCGCTCCATCGACTGCATAATATCGGCAAAGTCGGTGATGGTTTTGTGGTCATGAAGATCGCGGCTCTGAGCGGTGTTGCTCATCACCAGGTGCTGTTCGACCAGCCAGGACACATGTTCCGTCTGGGACGGTGACAAGCCCATTCTCGGGCACAGACTTCGCGCAATACGAGCACCCGCGACAGAATGGTCCTCCGGGCGGCCCTTGGCTATGTCGTGCAACAACAGCGCCACATAAAGCACGGTTCTGTCTTTGATTTCGCCAATCAGCTGGTGTGACAAAGGGTGTTCATCCTCAAGCTCACCTTTTTCTATTTCCGACAGAATGCCAATGGAACGAAGCAGGTGCTCATCAACGGTGTAGTGGTGATACATATTAAACTGCATCATTGCGACAATCTTGCCAAATTCAGGAATAAATCGGCCAAGAACCCCCGCCTCATTCATCTTACGCAGGATCGCTTCGGTTTTTTTACCGGCAGTCAGTAGATCAATGAACAGCCGGTTGGCTTCCTTATTCCTGCGCATTGATTTTGAGATCAACTTCAGCGAACGGGTTAAAAGCCGCAGGGCGTCGGGATGAAAATTCAATCCGTTTTTTTGTGCCAGGCGAAACATTCTGAGCATGTTGACCGGATCGTCTGCAAATACTTTTTCATGGGCAACATTGATGCGGTTGTTGTGATTGACAAAATCATTCGTGCCGCGAATTTTCTTTTGCCGGTTACCGATAGAACGGAATATCCGGGTCAATCCGGGCGCAATCTTGGCCTGTTTCTCTTCAAGCCCCGAGCATAATATCCGGGTCAGATCGCCGACGTGTTTGGCATGAAGAAAATAGTGCTTCATGAAACGTTCAACCGCACTTTGGCCAGGCCGGTCAGCGTAGCCAAGACTGTCAGCAATATCACGTTGAATGTCGAAGGATAGCCGCTCCTCGGCGCGCCCGGTCAAAAAATGCATATGGCAGCGCACCGCCCATTGGAAATTTTGTGCCTTGGCAAACCGAGCGTGCTCTTCTTTGGTGAACACACCAAGTTTGACCAATTCCCTGCGGGAGCGCACACGATAAAAATATTTTGATATCCA